>JBILQY010000247.1:0-4502 GCA_044372955.1 Crocinitomicaceae bacterium
ATTTTTGATTTTTTGGAAAACGGAAATAATCGTTTGTTCTGTCATTTCATTTTCTGTTTTCAAAGAATTATATCCGCTCCAAAGCGCTTCTCGATAGTTCAGAACCTCTTTTGTTGCTGGATTTACCTTTTCTTCGTTTTGTGCATCAGAAACCGCTTTATACAATTCGTCTTCTGTGGTGAAAATATTTTCGATTGCAGTTGAACTTTGCGCTTCTTGTAAGGAAATGGTATTCACTAACATAAATGGATTCGGAATGCGATAAATGTTTTTATTTAATTCAGCTAATGCACGACTCGCTAAGCCCCATTTTTGCATAATTTCCATGTCAAGAATGTTTTCCTTTAAAGGTAAATCTGGAAGGTCGTTATATGGTTTTTGTCTATCGTACATACTTTTATGTGTTCATTTTTTTATGCTTTAGTGAACATGACACAAATATATGTTCATTTTTTGAATAAAAAAGCTTTTCGTGTCCACTAAATGGCATTTTCGTGAACATAAGATGAAAATGTGTTCATTTTTAAAGGTAATTTCCAAAACCCCCTTTTTCATTCGCTTTCCCACATTCGCAATTTCAGCAACTTTTCACTAACTTCGCCCACGATGTCAATAGAGGTAAAAAATTTATTCAAATACTACGGAGAACAAGCTGCGGTTCGCGATGTGAGTTTCTCTGTAAAAAAAGGCGAAATCGTTGGTTTCTTAGGTCCAAACGGTGCGGGAAAATCAACAACGATGAAAATCATAACGGGCTACATCCCAGCATCTTCTGGTGAAGTGTATGTTTCTGGAATGAAAGTCGATGTGGAAAATCTGAAAACGCGCCAAATCATTGGGTATTTACCTGAAAACAATCCGCTTTACACAGATATGTATGTGAAAGAATACTTGGAATTTGTGGGTGGAATTTACAGAATTAAAAATCTGAAATCGCGCGTTGCTGAAATGATTGACGCAGTTGGTTTGGAAGTGGAACAAAACAAGAAAATTGGCGCACTTTCAAAAGGTTACCGTCAACGTGTGGGCTTGGCGCAAGCGATTATTCACGATCCAGAAGTTTTGATTTTAGACGAACCTACAACTGGTTTGGACCCGAATCAATTGGTGGAAATTCGCGAGCTAATTAAAAACATCGGAAAAGAAAAAACGGTAATGCTTTCCACACATATCATGCAAGAAGTAGAAGCGATTTGCGACCGAATTGTCATCATTTCGAAAGGACAAATTGTTGCCGATGATAAAGCCGCGTCTTTGCAAAAAGAAAACGATCATCAAACGGTTTATGTGGAATTTGACAAGCAAGTTTCTAAAGCGCAATTGACTAAAATTCCTGCAGTGAGAAAAGTACAATCGGTTCAAAATGGCTGGTTGTTAGAAACAGTAGAAGAGGTTGATTTACGTAAGGAAGTCGCACAATTTGCACAAAAAGAAAATTGGTTGATTTTGACCTTAAAAATCGAGCAAAAAACATTAGAAGAAGTATTCAAAGAACTAACGAAATAAAATGCCAACGAACTTTATTGAAGAATTAACATGGAGAGGTATGATTCACGACATCATGCCTGGAACGGAAGAAGCACTTTTAAAACAGCGTTCAAGCGGTTATATTGGCTTCGATCCAACAGCTGATTCCTTACACGTTGGGCATTTGGTGCAAATCATGACCTTGGTACATTTTCAGCGTGCGGGACACAAACCATTTGCGTTGGTAGGTGGCGCAACAGGAATGGTGGGTGATCCTTCAGGGAAATCGCAAGAGCGCAATTTATTGGATGCCGAAACATTGAATCACAATGTGGCTTGTGTGAAATCGCAATTGGAAAAATTCTTGGATTTTTCAGGTGAAAACGCTGCTGAAATGGTGAACAATTACGATTGGTTTCAGAACATGAGCTTTTTGGATTTCATTCGCGACGTTGGAAAACACATCACTGTAAATTACATGTTATCAAAGGATTCGGTAAAGAAACGCTTGGATACAGGAATGTCTTTTACTGAATTTTCATACCAATTGGTGCAAGGTTACGACTTTTACCATTTGAATCTTCACCACAATTGTATCGTTCAAATGGGCGGTTCCGACCAATGGGGAAACATCGTTACAGGAACAGAATTGATTCGAAGAAAATCGGGTGGGGAAGCGTATGCTGTAACTACACCTTTGATTAAAAAAGCGGATGGAACTAAATTCGGAAAAACCGAAGGCGGAAGTGTTTGGTTGGATCCTGAAAAAACGAGTCCGTACCAGTTTTACCAGTTTTGGTTGAATTCAAGCGATGCTGATTCAGTGAATTACATCCGTATTTTTACTTTGCGTTCGCAAGAAGAAATTGAAGCTTTGGAAGCTGAACACAACGTAGCACCACATTTGCGTATTCTACAAAAAGCAATTGCAGAAGACATTACGACACGTGTTCACGGAGCGGAAGCATTGCAAGCAGCGATTGCAGCAAGTAATATTTTGTTCGGAAAATCTACTTCTGACGATTTAAAATCCTTAAGCGAGAAAGACTTTTTCAGTGTGTTTGAAGGCGTTCCTCAAGCGACCATTTCACGTGAAGAATTCGGTGACGGAATCAGCATCGTGGAAGCAATGGCAGCGAAAACAAATTTCTTAGCATCTAACGGCGAAGCTCGTCGCGAATTGAAAGCAAACGCTATTGCAGTCAACAAAGAAAAAGTTACTGAAAGCTTCGTTATAACTGCGGAGCACTTAATCAATAACAAATACGTTTTGCTCGGAAAAGGCAAGAAGAACAATTATATTTTGGTGGTGGAGTGAGCAATTTTTTAACTGTTTTTTTCTATATTTGCTTGTATGCCAGAAATAAGTCGCTTTTATGGAATTATCGTTTACATGTTCTTCAACGACCATAACCCTCCTCATTTTAAAGTAAAATACTCAGAGTTTGAGGCAAAAATATTAATTGAGAATGGAACAATTTTGAATGGTGATTTGCCAGTTAGTAAATTGAAATTGGTTTCGGCTTGGGCAGAGATTCATAAAGATGAATTATTAAAAATGTGGAATTCTAAGAACTTTCATAAAATAGAACCTTTAAGATAAAATGTTAAAAATCGAAAAAATAGAAATTTTAGGAACTTATAAACTCTTGTGCTTATTTAACACAGGTGAAAAAAGAATTTTGGATATTCAATCTACTTTAGACTTAGCTAACGAATATGTAAAAAGAATTATTCAACCTGAAACTTTTAAAAAGGTAAAAATTGGCGCTTTTGGTCAAATTTATTGGGAAGACGTTGCTGAAATGAAAGATTTAGACGGAGCAACTTTTCCTTGCGAATTTGATATTAGTCCTGAATTTGCATATCACAATTCAGCAAGTTGTTAATTATTAAGCTTTGTTTGCTCGGAAAAGGCAAGAAGAACAATTATATTTTGGTGGTGGAGTGATACAAAAAATAAGTGGCAAAACTTGTTGATTCACTAATTGTTTACTGTTTTTTAATGTATTATCATCAATTCCAAAGTAGTTTTTTAAAAAATAAGTGCTGTCAATGAAGAGTCATTGTCATTTCTTAACATTGTTAAAACGCCATCTACTCTTCGTGTGACTCTACAGGTGCTTTGAATGAATTGCTAACTTCTGGATGTGTAATTTCACCGCCTGTTTGCCCAGCAGGGTAAGAAAAATAAATTACAACACAACTAATCACCAATACGATATACATTGAGATTTCCTTGAAGGGATGCTTTTTCCAATTGAACCAAAATGCAATGATTGAAAAAACAGCTAAAACATAAGAAAGTAAAGCAAAAGTTTCAGCAGCTTCTTCGTGCTCATGAATTAAATCATGACTTCTATTCAAACCTTCTGCTATTTCTTCAGCACCCTCGCCAGTTGAAAAAGCCACAAAAGCAAAAACACCAGTCAATGCAAACATACTTAGTGATATTCGCTTGACAATTTCAGATTTGAAAACTATTCCAATAATCAAAATAATTAATCCAAAAAGTGGAAGGAAAATCGGTAAATGATTTACTAATAAGTGTAAGTGTGCTGCGTTATTCATGGTTTTAAATTTTGGGAAAGTTACGTAAATATGAAGCAAACGTTACGTTTATTCGGAGAAAAAAATTAGAAATAGGATTTCGAATATTAATGCTGTTTGTTTAATTCTACCTAAGTTCTTTGATATAAACTTTTGAAAAGTCGATTATTCCAGATGAACTAACTGAAATATCCCGAGCTCTGATGTTAATAACCATGAAAATATCCTCTGTATAGAGTGGAACAACAGCTGCTCTGTCTGTCAAAATTTGATCACACTGATTTTGTAGCTTCATCTTTTTTTGTTGATTATTAACCAAAATTGAGGCCTCAAAAAGTGAATCGAATTGCTCATTTTTAAACTGGTTTAAATTCCAAGTGTAGTTATTAAGACCTTTATAACCTGAATAAAAAACGCCTAAATACGATTCTGGATCAGGATAATCTGATACCCAACCTGCTTTCCAAATTTTGATTTTTTTCTGC
>JBILQY010000019.1:0-16560 GCA_044372955.1 Crocinitomicaceae bacterium
TAATATTGAATTAGCTTTGAGTTTACCAAGTAAAGAAGGTTTAAGTGTCGTAGCCCAAATATCTATTTTGTATAGAATTGATGAAAACAGCGTTCCAAAAGTTATAAAAAACATAGGTCTTGGTTATGAAAACATTATTTCCAATGTCTTTCGATCTGCTTCTGCTGATGTGTGTTCAAAGTATTTCGCAAAGGATATGCACTCTGGTATGCGTGCTGAAATTGAAGAAGCAATTAAAATTAAAATGGGCGAAAATTTAACAGATAAAGGAATTTTAGTTGAAGCTGTCTTAATGAAAAGTATTCAGTTGCCAGCCGGTTTGGCGAGTTCGATTGAGCAAAAACTACAAGCAGAACAAGATGCAATGCGAATGGTGTTTATCTTACAACAAGAGAAATTAGAAGCAGAAAGAAAAATCATTGAAGCGACCGGTGTGAAAGATGCCCAAAAAATTCTATCCGAAGGTCTTACAGATCAAATTATTAAGATTAGAAGTATCGAGGCATTCATTGAGCTTTCTAAATCTAATAACGCTAAAATCATTGTTACAGACGGAAAAGTCCCTTATCTGATTGAGTAGCTTAGCTATAGTACGAAGTTGGTTTATGAATTATTTTGCACTCTCTCTCTTGCTTTATAAAATCAGCTTCGTACTTTTTTTTGTAAAATCAATTGATTGGATTTCTTTTCAGTTTTAATCACTAGACCACTTCTCCACTGTGAATTCTCTCCGCCGCGGCGGATAACTCTTCACTTTTAGTTTTTCACTCTTCACTTCCTAAGCGGACTAAATTCTACATTTTACATTTTAATTCAGTATTCCCCTCTCAAAAACTTTCTCTCCGCCCAAAACGTTCCAAAAGGCACGAAAGAAGCAATGAAAAGAATGAATGAATCTTTGAAGTTAAAACGACGTTTTACAAATAGTAAAAACAGAAGCGCGCAATAAATCACGAAAAACAATCCGTGAAACCAGCCCGTAAATTTTATTGGAGGAAGAATCGCGAATCCATATTTTAAAATCATTGCGAAAATTAGTAGAAACCACGAAAATCCTTCGATTAAGGCTACAGTTCTAAAATATTTCAAAAGGTCGTTTGTATTCATTTTTTAAGTTGTTTTTCTAAGTCAAATAATTGGTCGCGTAAACGTGCCGCTTCTATGAAATCCAATTCTTTCGCTGCTTTTTCCATCGCTTTTTTTGTTGCTTTAAGTTGTTTTTCTATGTCTAAAGGATTGCTGTATTGCGGACGATCTTCTGCTGCCAACGCCACTTCTTGTGATTGTTCGTATCGCAACGTTTTTAATGCAGATTCGCCATCAGCAACCGTTGTCGATTCCATAATTTTCTCCTTGGATTTGTTCAAAGCAGTTGGAACCAAGCCGTGCGCTTCGTTGTAATCGATTTGTAGTTTCCTTCTACGCAAGGTTTCATCAATCGTTTTTTGCATCGACTTCGTTATCTTATCAGCATACATAATCACAAAACCATTTACGTTTCTTGCAGCGCGCCCAACAGTTTGCACCAATGAACGTTCGTTTCTCAAAAATCCTTCTTTGTCAGCATCTAGAATGGCAACCAAAGAAACTTCTGGCAAATCGAGTCCTTCTCTCAAAAGGTTAACGCCGATCAGCACATCAAAGTCGCCTAAACGCAACTGACGTAAAATCTCTACGCGTTCAATCGTATCAATTTCACTGTGAATATAGCGACACAAAATCCCGAGTTTATCTAAGTATTTTTGCAATTCTTCCGCCATTCGTTTGGTTAAAGTGGTTACCAAAATACGTTCATTTACAGCGATACGCTCTTGTATAGATTCTATTAAATTATCAATTTGATTTTTACTTGGTCGCACTTCAATCACTGGATCTAGCAAGCCCGTCGGACGAATCAGCTGTTCTACCATCACCCCTTCAGATTTTTCAATCTCGTAATCAGCAGGCGTAGCTGAAACATAAATCACTTGGTGAAACATTCCTTCAAATTCTTCAAATTTCAAAGGTCGGTTGTCAATTGCCGCTTGTAAACGGAAACCGTAATCCACTAAATTTATTTTTCGAGCGCGGTCGCCACCATACATTCCACGAACTTGCGGTAAAGTCACGTGACTTTCATCAATCACCATTAAATAATCGTCGGGAAAATAATCCAACAAACAGAAAGGACGTTCTCCTGGTTGTCTGCGGTC
The DNA here is from genome assembly GCA_044372955.1 of Crocinitomicaceae bacterium. Lineage (GTDB taxonomy): Bacteria > Bacteroidota > Bacteroidia > Flavobacteriales_D > Crocinitomicaceae > UBA952. The sequence continues at coordinate 2,193 of JBILQY010000019.1, forward strand.
AAAATAGCGCGAATAATTCTCAATTCCAGAACAATAACCCAACTCACGAATCATTTCCAAGTCGTAATTAACACGTTCGTCAAGGCGTTTTGCTTCTTCAATTCTGCCTTCTTTTTTGAAATTTTCAACTTGCGCTACTAAGTCATCTTGGATTTGTTCAATTGCTTGACGTGTATTTTCAGGACTCGAAACAAACAAATTCGCAGGGAAAATATCTATTTCTTTATAGGTTTCAATTTTTTGATTCGTCTCGGGGTCAATCGAAGTTATGGCTTCAATTTCATCTCCCCAAAAAGCAATGCGCAACGCATAATCAGCATAAGCCAAGAAAATATCAACCGTGTCTCCACTCACGCGAAACATTCCACGACTAAAAGTTTCTCCTGCTCGTGAATATAAATTTTCTACTAATCGAAACAAAAACTTATTGCGAGCAACCGTTTGTCCAACTTTCAAATTGACGATGCTGTTCTTAAACTCACTTGGATTTCCGATACCGTAGATGCAAGAAACAGATGCCACCACAATCACATCTTTTCTTCCCGAAAGTAGGGCAGAGGTAGCTGAAAGTCGTAGTTTTTCAATTTCATCGTTGATTTGTAAATCTTTTTCGATGTAAGTTCCCGTAACTGGCAAATACGCTTCCGGCTGATAATAATCGTAGTAAGAAACGAAATATTCGACAGAATTGTGAGGAAAAAATTGCTTGAATTCCCCGTACAACTGTGCTGCTAGCGTTTTGTTGTGAGAAAGAATTAAGGTCGGACGATTCACATTCGCGATGACATTTGCCACCGTAAACGTTTTTCCACTTCCCGTTACACCGAGTAAAGTTTGGTGTTCAATTTCAGCTTTCAATCCAGCAACTAACTGACGAATAGCTTCGGGTTGGTCGCCTGTTGGTTGGTAATCTGAAACGAGTTGAAAATCCATTGTGGCTCAAAGTTATACCAAATCTAATTATAAAATAGTCCAATCTGTTTTATAATTTTAGATTGGTTAATGCCGAAACTACACATAAGGAGTTCAAATAAAATAAAATTGACATTATCTATGGTGTTAGATTTGGTGGTGAACTTTATGATTTGTCTTCGGTGTTAAAGAAGTTTCAGAAACTTTCTGTTTTGTTAGGAATGTTTAGCAATTTCTAGGTTTTTTCACCAGATATTCAATCGATTTAAAAAATTATTAACTCCCCAAATCTATCAATTTAAGTGACATTTGGGGAGTGAATAATTTATTTATTAAAAGAATAAAATTGAATATTAGTTACCCAAATCTATTAAAAATAACTACATTTGGGGAGTTAATAATTCAAAATGATAGGTAGAAATTACGAAATTAATCGACTTCAAAATTCATTAAAATCAGCTGATTCAGAATTAATTGCAGTTTATGGAAGACGTAGAGTTGGTAAAACTTTTCTAATTCGCAACATCTATCAATATTACATCAAATTTGAGGTGTCTGGTCTATATGAAGGATCGAAAGAGAAACAACTTGAGGTTTTCTTTGATGAGCTAAAAAAAGCATCACTCAGATTCTCTGATACACCTTGTCCTGCCACTTGGAAAGAAGCTTTTGATTTGTTGAAAACGTATATTAACGGCTTGCGAGGGAAGGAAAAGAAAGTGATTTTCATTGATGAAATGCCTTGGCTCGACACGCATAAATCTGATTTTAGGATGTATTTTGGTCATTTCTGGAATACCTACTGTGAAAAGCGAAACGATTTAATAGTGGTTGTTTGTGGTTCTGCTGCGTCATATATGGTTCAAAATGTGATTTCCAACAAAGGCAGTTTACACGCGCGATTGACTTATAAATTACACATCAAGCCCTTTACGCTCTATGAAACTAAAGCTTATTTGGAAAGCAAAAACATTCACTGGGGACATTATCACATTTTGCATTTATACATCGCTATTGGCGGCATTCCACATTACTTGAGTAAAATCGCAAAAGGAGAAAGCGTCGTTCAGTCGATTCAACGCTTGTGTTTTGATTCGAATGGCGATTTAGTCAATGAATTCGAAGAGATTTTTGAGTCTTTGTTTACCCATTCTTCGTCGCATATTCATATCGTTCGATCATTGGGAAAAGTGAACAAAGGACTTACGCGCGAAGAAATAATTGCCGATTCAAAGCAGCATGGAGGAGGTTCTTTTACACGCGCTTTGGAAGAATTAATAGCCTCGGGTTTTGTGTCAAAATACGTTGCATTGGATAAAAAGTCGAAAAACACTTTATTCCGCTTGACGGATGAATATGCTCGATTTTACTTAAAATACATTGAACCAAATAAAAACCAAGGTGAGCATTTTTGGAAAACACTTTTTCAATCTCAATCTTATATTTCTTGGGCGGGATTCAATTTTGAAAGCATTTGTTTGAAGCACATTACCCAAATTAAAAAAGCACTCAAAATCGAAGGAATTCATTCAGTAAGTTCTAGCTGGTCGGCGAAAGGTGCACAAGTAGATTTGGTGATAAAACGCAATGATCATTGGATCAATCTATGTGAAATAAAATTCCTTGGAACGGAATACACAATAGAGAAAAACGATTTGGAAAACCTTCGAAATAAGCTAACTTTATTCAAAAAAGAAACAGGAACAAAGGATGTGGTTGTAATTACATTGATTTCTACTTTCGGAGCTACCCACAATGCCAACTTCCACGAAATCATTGAGAATGAATTTACGATGGATGTTTTATTTGAGGGGGAATAAGAATTAGTTATTTCCTATTCTTTGTTAATTCGGTTTTTTAAGCGCGTTTTGGTTCGTATTTTTGGTAAAAACGAAGCATTATGAATCCATTTTGGTCGCAATTAATTATTCAAGCAATTCAGCGAGAGCGGAAAAAAATCAATTCGAAAGGTGCTGTTTCAAATTATGCAATAGCCAAAAAGTACCGCGAGTTAAAAATAACTGCAGTAAGGATTCTAAAAGATTTTTTGCTTATTTCGATTGGTATTTTGCTCGCATCCTTTGGATTGAAAGGTTTTTTGTTAACAAATCATTTTATCGATGGAGGTGCAACTGGGATTTCGCTTTTGCTTTCAGTAATTACTAAACTACCACTTTCTTACTTTATTATCGCGGTCAATATTCCGTTTGTTTTTTTTGCATACAAAGTAATGGGAAAAACATTTGCGCTTAAAACAGCATTAGCAATTATTGGATTGTCTGTTGTTTTGGCAACTGTTACTTTTCCGAATGTTACTGATGATAATTTGCTCGTTGCAGTTTTTGGTGGTTTTTTCCTTGGTGCAGGTATTGGTTTTGCTATTCGCGGTGGTGCTGTTATTGATGGAACTGAGGTCTTGGCAATATTCTTAGGTAAAAAGTTTGGAGTTAGTATTGGCGATGTAATTATCGTAATCAATGTTTTAATCTTTTCTGCAGGTGCATATTTATTATCCATTGAAATCGCATTATATTCGATGATTACCTATATCGCCGCCTCCAAAACACTTGATTTTCTTGTCGAAGGAATTGAAGAGTACATTGGTGTGACAATAGTAGCGGTTCACAGCGAAGAAATTCGTCAGATGATTATCGAGAAATTAGGTCGTGGCGTAACGATTTATACAGGAAAAAAAGGTTATGGGAAAAAAGGAGATATGACGCATACAGACATCGTTTATACCGTAATCACACGTTTAGAAATCAGCAGATTAAATACTGAAATTGAAAAGATTGAACCATCAGCCTTTGTGGTAATGAATAGTGTTAAAGAAGCTCGAGGCGGAATGATTAAACGCAGACCTTTAGACCATTGATGGTGTGTTTTTAAAATAATTCATAAGGTAAACAGTCAACCCTAAATAAACAAAATCATTAAACCCATTGTCGTAATCTTGAACAAGGAAACTTCCGAAAAACAGAATGACAAAAAGTGCAAGTGAAGCAATAAATCCAAAACTGGAAAAAGTTTGCTTGGCTTGTGATTTGAACTCACCTTTGATAAGTGCTATTGAAAACAAAACGGCTATTGCGATTTCTAAAACGACAATTAAAACAAAACTTAGCCAAATTCCTCCTGGCATCCAATTCAAAAAAGTGTCCTTGAATTTATCATAAAACCAAGTAGGAGGGAAGTCCCCAAGAAGTTTGTGAATTCCAGCAATTCCAGCGAGTGAAATATAAAGTAGTAAAATTAAAATTCGTTCCATTTGTAAGGATTTAGCATCCGAATTTAGTAAAAATTAATTCATTCCTTCTTTTACGTCGTATCTTTGCACACTCAAATCATTCATTTATGCAAGAGGAACTATTAAAAAAGGAATTGGCTGCAACGATTCGTTTGTATAATTCAAAAGGTTGGTCGCCGGCAACGTCAACGAATTATTCATTTAAAAACGAACTTGGTCAAATCTGGGTTTCACGTTCTGGAGTAGATAAAAGTCAATTTACAGAGAATGATTTCATTTGGGTAGATGAAAATGGAATACCTCAAGGAGAATTTGCAACTGTGAAACCTTCAGCAGAAACGTTGATTCATTGTATTATTTATCATTTATTTCCCGAAACGAAAGTCATTCTTCACAGTCATTCGTTATATCCTGTTTTGATGTCGGCAATTTTTAAAAGTGAATTGAAATTTGAAGGATACGAAGTTCAAAAAGGATTTGATGGGCAAACAACGCACGAGGAAACGGTTAGAATTCCTGTTTTAGATAATAGTCAGGATATGAATTTTTTCAAAAACGAATTGAATTATACAAGAGAATCACTGTTAAATCATTGTTTTGTGATACGAAAACACGGAACTTATGCTTGGGGAAAAAACCTTTTCGAAGCCAAAAGACACTTGGAAACTTTAGATTATCTTTGTAAATGTGAATGGAATTTAATTAAAAAGTAATGGCAATATTATCAATCCCGACAAAAAAATATAGTACATCCGACCCAAAAGAAATTTTGGAGTTTTTCAATTCAAGAGGTTTGTATTTTGACCAATGGCAATGCGATGTAGTTTTTGAGAATACGGCTACGCAAGAGGATATTTTACAAGCTTATTCGAAAGATTTATTTCCGTTTATGGAAAATGGAGGATACGAAACTGCTGATGTAATTTCAATTAACTCGTTGACAGAAAATTATGAGGCTATTCGAGCAAAATTTTTAGCAGAACATACACACACAGAAGATGAAATTCGCTTTTTTGTGGATGGACAAGGAATTTTTTGGTTCAATTTAGAAAATGAGCCTGTTTTTAACTTGTTGTGCGAGAAGGGAGATTTAATTAGTGTGCCAGCTGGAACAAAACATTGGTTTGATGCAGGAGAAAGTAATCCATTTGTAAAAGCAATTCGTATCTTTATCGATATGAGTGGTTGGGTGCCTCATTACACTGCATCTGGAATTGAACTTGAATTTAAAGATTTTAAAATCACTAAATAAGTGGAGCAAAAAAAGATTAAATATATACTTACCGATATTGAAGGCACAACTACTTCAGTGTCCTTTGTTTATGATATTTTATTTCCGTATTTCAAAGCGCATATCAAAGAAATCAACAATTTCTCTCAATTGCAAGAAGTCAAAGAAGCTTTCTCACAAGTGATAGAAATTGTTGCTGAAGAAGAAAATGAGCAAATCACGACGAGTGAAGAAGTATTGAAATATTTGGAAAAATGGAGTAACGAAGACCGAAAAGTAACACCGTTAAAAACTCTTCAAGGAATTTTGTGGAGAAACGGTTACACTTCAGGCGAATTGAAAGGTCACGTTTATGACGATGTGCCAGCAGCGCTTGAAGAATGGAAAAGTAAAGGTTTGAAATTAGGTGTATTTTCATCTGGATCAATTGCTGCTCAAAAACTGATTTTTGGAAATAGTATTTACGGCGATTTAAGTAAAAATTTCTCGCATTATTTTGATACTAATACTGGTCAAAAACGAGATGTGAATACATACACAGAAATTGCTAAGCAAATTAATTTATTACCAGCTAAAATCTTGTTTTTGTCAGATATTCAACAAGAATTAGAAGCAGCTAAAGAGGCTGGATTTAAAACGCTACAATTGGTGCGATCTGGAACAGCGATTTCTTGGGATGAATACGTTCACGATTTTTCTGAGATTAACTCAAAACTTGGTTTGTAAATGAAAGAAAAAGTACCTTTCAGTAAACCGTATCGCTCCGAAAACGAAGCAAAGTTTATTGAAGAAGTACTTATTTCTGGAAAAACTGCGGGGGGAGGAAAGTACACTAAACTCGCACAAAATTTCATTGAAAATCAAATTGGAGGAAACTGCTTGTTAACGAATAGTTGCACAGCAGCTTTGGAAATTTCAGCGTTATTGCTTGATATTCAACCTGGTGATGAGGTACTGATGCCTTCTTATACTTTTCCTAGTACAGCTAATGCTTTTCTGTTGCGCGGTGCAATTGTGAAATTTGTAGATAGCCAAGCAAATCATCCGAATATGGATTTAGATCATTTGGAAGAATTGATTTCACCAAAAACGAAAGCTGTGGTTCCGATGTATTATGGTGGTGTTTCTGCGGATTGGTCGCGATTGAAAGAATTGCAAGAAAAACATTCATTTTACATCATTGAAGAGGCTGCTCAAGCTTTTGGTGCAACCTATTTGAATCAACCTTTAGGTTCGCTTGGCAACACAGCTGTTTTTTCCTTTCACGAAACCAAAAATATTTCTTGTGGTGAAGGTGGCGCTTTAATTGTCAACAAAAATGAGTGGGTAGAATCCGCAGAAATAATTTGGGAAAAAGGAACAAATCGGGCAGCGTTTAAACGTGGTGAAATTGATAAATATGAATGGGTCGCTTTGGGTTCTTCCTATGTGAATTCAGAATTGAACGCGGCCTATTTATCGGCGCAATTGAACGAAAGTACAACTTGGTTAGAAGAACGAAAAAAGCAATGGAATTTCTATTTTGAACAACTTTCTTGTTTGGAGGCAAATGGAATTTTATTACCTCAAATTCCTGATTTTGCCAAGCACAATGCACATATTTTCTACTTGGTTTTAAATTCTACTGAAGAACTTCAAGCATTAAAAAATCATTTATCAGAACAAGGAATTGATGCTTTAACGCATTACCGTTGCTTGCATAAAAGCAGTTATTTCAAAGATAAATACGAAGGAAAACAGTTAACAAATGCTGAAAAATTTGAAAGTAGATTGTTGCGTTTACCACTTCATTCGGATGTTCCTTTGCAATATGTCGTTTCTAGAATTATTGACTTTTTTAAATCAAAATAAATCTAGTTTTTATCTGATTTTGGCGTTGGATTTTCAACCGTTTTTGGGTCAACATATACTTTTAAACGCAATTTTTCTTTTTTACGATCCGTATTTGTTTGAAGGTAAATGATTCGGTCTTGGTAGTAAGACTTTCCATTTGTGTCGAAAGAAACACTAATTCTTCCTTTTTGACCAGGTTGTGTAGGTTCGGTTGGTAATTCTACCTTGGTACAAGTACACTCTACTTCGTACGAATAAAACTCTAAAGGAGCATCACCAGTATTTGTGAATTCATAAACGTAGTTTACGATTTTTCCCTCTTTAACTTTTGGGAATTTAGCTATTGGGTATTTAGGACTAAAAACCGCCTCTTGACAAAAGCCAAGGGCGGTTATTAGTAAAAATGATATTAATAAATATCTTTTCATTTTAGTTATTTGCTGGTGCACCAGAATTGTTAACAGGCGTTCCTACTTCTGGAGCAGGACCAACTTCACCTTTAATTCTGATTACTTTATTTGGCTCATTGATAGCGTTTGAAGTGATAGTAACGCTTTTGTTGATAGCTCCTGGACGTTTTGTGTCATATTTCACACGAATTGTTCCTTTTGCTCCCGGAGCGATTGGTTCTTTCGGCCACTCAGGAACTGTACATCCACAAGATCCTTTTGCGTTAGAAATAATTAAAGGCTCATCACCTGTATTTTTGAATTCGAATGTACAATATGGCTCACCGTCATATTTGATGTTTCCATAATCGTGTGTTTCTTTGTTAAATTCAATTTTCGCACCTTTTTCAATTTGTGCAGAAACAGTATTTGCTGTCAAAACGGCAACAAACATAAGAGCTAAAGACAATACTAATTTTTTCATGATTAAAAGTTTTATGAAACAAATGTAATTCGGTTTCAATGGACTGAAATATATTTAACAGATTGTTAACAGCCTTAAAAATAGTGCTTTTTTCGCAATCAATTCTACTTCAGTCTTATTTTTTAAGCCAACCTCGTTTTAAGAAGAAAAGTAGCAGGCTAATTGCAAGGGCAAACATTACACCAACAACGGTATAATATCCATACCAATATTTCAGTTCAGGCATATTCTCGAAATTCATTCCATAAACTCCAACTATGAAGGTTAAAGGGATGAAAATTGAACTCACAACCGTTAGCACTTTCATGATTTCATTCATGCGTTGACCTTGAGCAGCATAAAACAAATTGGCCATCCCTTCCAAAATCTGTTTGTTGGCATCAATTTCTTCTAAAACACTTACACAAGAAGATTTTAAATGTGAGAAATATTGGTGATTGGACTTTTCAAAAAATATACTTTCACTTGTTTCCAACTGGCTAGAAATATCGCGCATTGGAAGTGCTATTTTTCGCAATTCAATTAATTTACGTTTTTCGAGCTCTATTTGATTTAGTATCGATTTGTTTTCTGATTTATGAAGTCGTACTTCGATTTCTTCGATTGTAGTTGATATATCTTCAATAACTTCAAAGTAATTATCAATAATCGCTTCGAGCATTCTAAAAAGTAGAAAGTCTGAATTTTTCAATCGAATTTTCCCTCTTGCAGTTTCAATCCGATTTCTAACATCCGTAAAATGATCAGAAGATTTTTCTTGAAAAGAAATGAGATAATCTTTGCCGAGAATAAAACTTATTTGCTCTTGCTGTAATTGTGCATCAAAACTATCCGTTGGTAGCGCTGATTTAACACTAAAAAACACATAATTTGTGTATTCTTCAACTTTTGGTCTTCTTGCAGGGTTGTAAATTGTTTCGACACTCAGTCTATCAATTTCTAGTTTTCTACAAAGTAATTCTATTTCATCTTTGTTCTCTAATCCATGAAAATTAAGCCAAGCAACATGGTCTGGATCAAGTTCACTTTCTAAAAAGTCTTGGGAAAAATAGTGGGAACTTTCCTTTTTTATCGCAAAAAAACTCTTGTTATATTTATAAAGTTGACATTGTCCCATTTACTAAAGTTTAGTGGAAGTACTTGTATTTGATGCTTTTCCAACTGCGCAACCTTCACAATTTTCAGATTTTGTAAATAATTGTTTCCAAAGTCTTCTTGTTAAATAAGCGACTGAAATGAAAAGTATAATTCCAACAAGAATAGATTGAATCATCTTATAAAGTTACTTTTTTTCAATTAAGAAAGCAGATTAAATGCTAAAAGTGCACCAAAATAAGCCATTAAACCCATGAAGCCAACTTGAATCAGTGGCCATTTCCATGAATTTGTTTCGCGTTTAACAACAGCCAACGTCGCCATACATTGCATTGCAAAAACATAAAAAATCATTAAAGAAACCCCAGAAGCCAAAGTGAAGATGGATTCTCCTTTTGCTGATTTTTCATTCTTTAAGCGTTCAATTAATCGAACATTTTCTTCCCCATCGTCTTGAATTGCATATATAGTTGCGAGGGAACCAACAAATACTTCACGTGCTGCAAACGAAGTAATCAATGAAATTCCAATTTTCCAATCGTATCCCAATGGTCGAATAGCAGGTTCAATTGCTTTACCAAAAATTCCGATGTAAGATGATTCTAATCTTGCCGAAGCTACTTTTTGATTTTGATCATCTTCTGTTAACTCTTGAAATGTTGGATTTGCTCTAACAAATTTTTCAGCACCATCCATTTTTCCGGAAGGACCAAAAGTTGCCAATGCCCAAAGTATTATTGAGATTGAAAGAATAATTTTTCCTGCATCTAGTGCGAAGATTTTAACTTTTTCCAATACGTTAATTCCAACATTGGACCAGCGTGGCATTTTGTAACTTGGAAGTTCAAGTAGTAAAAAACCTTTTTCTTTATTTTTTATCAATAACTTCAAAATGATTGCGATTCCCAAAGCTGAAATTAATCCTAAGAAGTATAAGCCGAAAAGCACAATTCCTTGTAAATTAAAGATTCCTAGTACGGTTTGATCGGGAATAACAAGCGCAATTAATAAGGTGTAAACAGGAATTCGTGCGCTACAGCTCATTAAAGGCGCTACTAAAATGGTAATCAAACGCTCTTTCCAATCTGCAATTGTTCGAGTGGCCATAACCCCGGGAATTGCACATGCAACACTTGATATCAAAGGAACAACGCTTTTTCCGTTCAAGCCAAACGGACGCATAATCTTATCCATAATAAAAACGACGCGCGATAAATAACCGCTTTCTTCTAAAATTGAAATGAAGAAAAATAAAAGGGCAATCTGTGGAATGAAAATAATTACGCCACCGATTCCGGGAATAATTCCTTGACAGATTAAATCGTTTAGTAAACCACTAGGAATACTTTCAGCAATGAAATTGGCAAAGTTATTCGTTTGAGCATCAATGAAATCCATTGGTATACTTGCAAACGAAAAAATAAATTGAAAGATGACAAATAAAATTCCCGTAAAAATTAAATACCCAAAAACAGGGTGAATAAGAATTTTGTCAATTTTTCTTGATAAAGTATCTGTTTTCGTTTTTTCAACTTTTTCAACCGAACTGAGTAAGTTTTGGATGAATTTGTAGCGATCTTGTGTTTCCTTCTCTTGCGCTTTTTTATTTTCTAAATCACATAATTGAAAGTTGTCAATCACATAGTGAGTTGAGGAACTATTATTTTGATTTTTAATAGCATCTAGCAACCTGTTTTTCCCAAACCCAATGCGTGCATTTGTTGTCACTACTTCAACAGTTGGGAAAAAGCTTTTTAATTTTTCAACATCAATGTTTATTCCTCGTTTTTGCGCCAAATCCCACATATTTAAGACTAAAATCACTGGGATTTTTAAGTCATAAATTTGAGTAAAAAGTAACAAGTTTCGCTCTAAGTTCGAAGCGTCAACAACCACTAAAGCTAAATCTGGAAAGTCAGGATGTTTTGAATTTGACACGACTTTGTAAACAACCTCTTCATCTTTAGATCTTGGGTAGATGCTATAAATTCCTGGGAAATCAATTAGCTCGTGAGTAGTATTTTCGATTTGAAAGTTACCACTTTTTTTCTCAACGGTAATTCCTGCAAAATTTCCAATGTGCTGTCTTAAACCTGTTAAGAGGTTAAAAACGGAACTTTTACCGGTATTTGGATTTCCAAAGAGAGCAATTTTCATCTTGCAAACATACTAAAAAGTTAAAGTGCTGATTGAATTTCTACATTTTCCACTTGAATGGTTGCAGCTTCTTCTAATCGCAAAGAAAGAACAGAGCCATTTAACTCAATTGCTATTGGGTCGCCAAAAGGTGCAGTGAAAACAACTTCAACGGTTTGTCCAACTAGAAATCCTAATTCAACAAGTTTGTTGGAAAGCCCAGATTGTTCAATGGATTTTATTTCAGATTTTACTCCAATTTGTTGTTTTGCCAAAGAGATTAACATAACGCAAAGATAAAGTTAAGCAATTGTAAACCCATACCATTAAAAGGGTATTTAGTTACTTTTTAAGACGAATCTAGCTGTATGTCTTGTTCGTTGCTGAAGTATGATTTCTTTATTTTTAGTCACACGTTCAATCGTTGCATCGTCATAATGTCTGATTGTAACTAATTCTAATCCTTCGTTATAGCGTACCTCATAGGTGTGGTTAAATTCGCTTAAAATGGTCGAGGGATTAGTTTTGTTTCCATCAACTAAAATTGAAAAACTTAAAGCTGAATTTTGCATTAAATTGATTTTCGATTTAGTTTGAGAGAGTTTATTAAAAATATCACTTAGATTTTCTTCCACTATAAATGAAAAATCTTTTGGAGTGAAAGAAAACAATGTTTGTTCTTTTTTGAAAATGAACGAAGGAACCAATTCATCATTTGAAGTTGAGGATTGAATAACAGTTCCTTCCGCTTTTGGATCTAAAAATGATTTTACAAATAATGGAATTCCTTTATTTTGTAAAGGTTTAATTGTTTTTGGATGAATAACGCTCGCTCCGTAATAGGAAAGTTCAATTGCTTCTTTGAATGAAATTTTATCCAATTTGATGGTGTCTTCAAAATATTTTGGGTCGGCGTTTAACATTCCAGGAACGTCTTTCCAAATGGTAACACTTTCTGCTTTTCCACAAAAAGCAAAAATTCCAGCAGTGTAATCAGAACCTTCTCTACCAAGTGTAGTTGTGAATCCTTCAGCAGTATGTCCAACAAAACCTTGTGTTACGAGTATATCAGAATTTGAAAATTCAGGTAAAAATTTGGATTGAATCAACGTTTCTGTTTTTGACCAATCTACTTTTCCTTCTTGGTAATTATTATCTGTTCTCACTAATTGACGAGCATCCATCCAATGTGCAGAAAAGCTTTGTTCGTTCAAAAAAGCTGCTAAAATGTGAGATGAAATAACTTCACCTAACGAAACTATTTGATCGTATTCAAAGCTTTCATTTTCTGAAAAGGGTTTATTTATTTTATCTTTTAAATTTTCAAAAATTGCCTCAATTGTATTATAAATGGTGTAATGTCTTTCAGTAAATAATTCTGCTAAAATCGTTTCGTGGAATAGTTCCATTTCTTCAATAAGACCCATAAATTCTTTACGATCTTGGGTTTTTAAGGCAGTAACAATTTCTTCCAACTTATTGGTTGTTTTGCCCATAGCCGAAACAATTACAGTTAATTTTTCACCTTCAAACAATGATAAAATGGAAGCTACATTCTTTACTGCATCAGCATTTTTAACAGATGCTCCACCAAATTTAAAAACTTTCATATCCTAAAAATTACGCGTGTAAAATTAACTAATTGTGTTTGATTTGATTCGAAACTGTAGTATTTAGTATCTCTTAACTATTCATTCGTGTTTTTAAAACAAGCTTTCCACTTTAAATTCCTACCTTTGCGGGTAATTATTTTTAATGGCACATAAATCAGGTTTTGTAAATATTGTTGGAAGTCCAAATGTGGGTAAATCAACGCTAATGAATCAATTAGTAGGAGAGAAACTTTCTATTGTTACTTCCAAAGCACAAACAACACGTCACCGAATTTTGGGAATTGTTAACGATGAAGACTACCAAATTGTTTTCTCTGACACTCCTGGGGTTGTAAATGCTGCGTATAAATTGCACGAAACGATGATGGATTATGTGAATACGTCCATTAAAGATGCTGATGTTTTGTTGTTCATCACGGATACGAAAGAGAACGAAATGAATCACAAAGAAACATTGGAAAAAATCAAAAGATTACAAGTTCCAGTGTTGTGTATCATCAATAAAATCGATTTATCAAACCAAGAAGAATTAACAAAACGAGTGATTTATTGGCAAGAACAATTGCCAAATGCACTTATTTTTCCAATTTCAGCGTTGCACGGTTTTAGTATCGATCAAGTTTGGAATCGAATTTTAGATTTGATTCCTGAAAGTCCACCTTATTACGACAAGGATGCGATTTCAGATAGACCAATGCGTTTTTTCGTTTCAGAAATTATTCGAGAGAAAATATTTTTGTACACCGAGAAAGAAGTACCTTATAGTTGCCAAGTAGAAATTGAAGAATATATCGAAGAAGGTTTAATGGTTAAAATTCGTGCCTTAATTATTGTTGAGCGTGATTCTCAAAAAGGAATAATCATCGGAAAAGGCGGGGAAATGCTACAACGAATTGGAAAAACTGCACGAGAAGAAATCGAAAAATTCACTGGAGCAAAAGTTTATCTAGAAAACTTTGTCAAAGTAGATAAAGATTGGCGTTCAACTGATGCCAAATTAAAAAAGTACGGATACTAATATCCAAATTAGCGAAAGGATTATCAAATGAGTAACATTTTAGCAATTGTTGGTCGCCCAAACGTTGGGAAATCGACATTATTTAACAGATTAACAGAGTCGCGCGATGCGATTGTAAAAGAAGTAAGTGGCGTAACACGCGATAGAATTTACGGAAAAGGGGAGTGGAATGGTTATCAATTTTCAGTGATTGACACTGGAGGTTACGCAACAGTTAAAGAAGATATTTTTGAAGGGGAAATACGCAAACAAGTCGAACTAGCGATTCAAGAAGCAACTGTAATTGTATTTATGGTAGATGTTATGACCGGAATTGTTGAAATGGATGAGGTTGTTGCGCAATTACTTCGCAAAAGTAAAAAACCTGTAATGATTGTAGCTAATAAAGTGGACAATACCGATAGAGTAGG
>JBILQY010000248.1:0-4478 GCA_044372955.1 Crocinitomicaceae bacterium
GAATATCCTTTGCTGAATAAACACCAGATTCTGTTTCAAATTCGACATCAGTTAAGTCATTATTGTTTTTGAAAATTTTCGCAGAATCTTCAATATCACCAAGCTCCTTTGAAATTACGCGAACTCTATCACTAATAAAATCTGAAGTGTTTTTGGAAATAATATTTTTATCGCTTATTGCATCTTCATTGTATTGATTGACTAATTCGTCCAAAATATCTTGTGCTTTTTCTTTGGAATTGTCTTTCATTTTTATAGTTAGAATAGTGGATCCAGCACCTAATTGGGAAATAGTAATTTTACCTAAATATTTATTGACTGCTGATTCAAGAGGGATATATTTGTATTCATAGTTTCTTCCAATTACATCGTCATTAAAGTATTCATTTTTAGAAATTTTAATCTGTACGCCTTTTTTGATTTTTAGCCATTTATTCAACGGATAAGTTCTTTTCTTACCACCATTTACTAATTGAAGCGATATGCTTTGATGGTTTAGAATTGTTATAGCTGTGCTAAATGAAAACTCAGCTGTTGTGGCAGAATCACTTTTTGAAATGTTTACATTTAAAGGACTAAGATTATATATTTCCCTTCTTTTAAAACCTGTTACTTTACCAACCGCATAATATTCCTCACGAAGTTTCAAGCGATTAATAACATTTCGCATCAAATTCCTTGAACTTAAAATCGCTTTTTCATTCTCAATGGAATTTCCATCAGCAAAAATTGATAAATCCTCAAAAGCAGAAGTTTCCGACATTCCTGAACCTCCTTTTTGATTGTTTTTAATCAGGATAGTTGTTGAAGCCTCAAATTGCGGAACTTTATATCGTAAATAGATAGTTGAAAAAGCAACCGCGCCTGCTATTAAAACGGCAAATAGCTTCCATCTTTGGATGTATTTAAGTGCAATCTCTTTATAATTGATCTTTTGACTTTGTTCATTGTCAAAAAAACTAAGTTGGTTTTCTTCCATTATTTTGATAGTATACTAATCGCGCTAAGCATGATTGAAATGGTGGATATAATAGGTAGGAATATTTGGCTTACGTTAGCATTGCTCAATTTTGCACGATTTGGCTTTATATAAACGATGTCATTTTGTTTTAAGAAATAAGTATTCTGATTAAATATATTCTTTTGAGTAAGGTCAATATTGTATTCTTTCAGAACACCATTTTCCTCTCGTATTAGTTTAACTTCTTTTCTTTTACCAGAGATGTTTAAATCTCCTGCTATTCCTATTAATTCCATAATGGTCATTTTTTCATTTGGAACGTTGTAAGTACCAGGAGCTTTAACGTCTCCTAAAATGGTTACTTTGAAATTGATGATTTGGATTTGAACAATTGGATTTTGAATATACTCACTCAATTTTTTTTCAATTTCATTTTCAACCTCTTCTCTTCCTTTGTTTGCAACAGCAAATTTCCCAATAAAAGGCAATTCAATTTCTCCTTGACTATTTACTAAAAAACCACCTTTAGCAACACCACCGGACGAGTAATTAACTGTAGATCGAGAATTTGGAATTTCTGGTGTTAACATTTTTACAGCTTCATCATTAGAAGCTGTTAACTTTATTTCCAATAAATCATTAATTTGAATTATTGGAATAAATTTCTCGTGTAATTGTACATTTTGTTGCGATAGTTCACCTTGAAAATAAAGTGTTTTTTCTGCTGTTTTACATGAGTATAAGCCTAAGGTTAAAACGAAGAGAAAAAGTATGTTTTTTAGTTTAAAAATCATCTATAGTTGTGTTTAAGAAGAACGTTTTCCTTTGAAAACAATTTTAAAGATAGAAACAAAAAAATATTTTAAGTCAGTAGTGTATGGATTTTTACTTTTTTCTTCCATATACACCAGTTCAGCTTGTAAAACACTCTCTTTTGTTGTGCCAAAATCATGAGCAACATAAGGAGGAATACATCCAGGTTTATGTTGAATTCTCTTTTCTTGAATTTCTTTTGGGAGCGAGTTATAATAACTTTCACTCACAGGTCGAATACCAACTAATTTCATTTCAAACTTAAGAAAATTAAGCAATTGAGGGATTTCATCAAGCCAATATTTCCTGAATACTTTTGCCCATTTTGCGGCCCTAAAATCGTTTTTTATTTTCCCTTTTTCATTGAATCCATGAGTATTAATCATGTATTCATGTAAGTATTCCGAGTATGGATGCATTGTTCTTAGCTTGTACACTTTAAAAATCTTTCCATTTTTACCAATTCTGTTAATCTTGAGTAATACGCCTTCACTCGTAGATTGTTTCATTGGTTCACCTTTTCTTTTTAGTATGTAAACGTGATAATTTGAATTAATAGGAAAGAAATCACAAATTTCAAATCCATTGTAAACAAATCTACCTAGTACTTCAGCTTTAGATAGTAATCGTTTAGATTTATTAAAAGTTAGAAATTGATACCATTTAAGTTTTGGCAAAATTCGATAAAAAACAAAAAAGAAGAGTCGAGCGATTTTTCCGATAATTGGTTTTTTTAAAATCGTTTTTTTCTTTTTCCAATCATCTAGGGTTTCTACTAAACCTAAGAAATAAGTGATTTCAGAATTCTCAAGTTCTTTATTAATGTTATTTAGGTGTATATTTATATGACGACAATCTTGAAGAAAAGAATCATCGATAAGTGTATTTATTTGAATTGATGATAATGAATCGGAAAGAACCTTTTTTACGTTTTCTAAATTGTTTTGAATGTTGTTGGCTGCGTTGAGGTTGTTTTTTAACGTAATTCTAATAAGTTCAATTTCTTCGTCAGTTTTTTTAATATTAAGGTTATCGGAATCAGATTGCGATGCAAACATTGTTTGTGTAGTAGTTTAATGTGATTAGTTATACAAATGTAGTTATTTTTGTTCCAAAATTTCATAACACAACAAACAAGGACTTGAAACTGTCAATTTTATTCTTCTGAAACTGAGTATGCTAAATAAAATAAAAAAAATACCAGGATATTTTAAAAGTGTTAACAAGCGAATTAACAAAATTGGTTTTTTTAAAACCGTTAATGAGCTTATAAAATACAATCGTTTTTATTATCAATTATTAAAAAATAACGGAATTAAAGTTGGAGTGAAAACAGTGCTTTTTCATACAGCATTTTATACCAAAGTGGTCAATCTTTTCTCAGAAATTTCACATGATGAATTGATGAAGGTTATTCCAAGAAGTATTACTCACGGAATTTATGAAAAAATCAAATTGGAGCGAAGAGAAATCACGTATGACAAGCATAAAATGTACGAACGAATGTCATTAGGAGGAATTGATATTCCAGAAATTTATATAGTTACTGATACAAATTCAACAAATCTAGTAGAAAATAAATCGTTTAATGAATTACTTGAATTATCAAAAACAGAAAGGGTATTAGTTAAGCCAAGATTTTCAAACGGTGGAGTAGGTATCCATTTATTATCTCCAACTGACCCTATATTAGAAAACCACATTTATCAAGCTTTCGTTTATAACCATAAGGATATTATAGATTTACAAGGTTCTGATTACTGTGGTACAATTCGTTACGTTATTTATAATAAGTCGAAAAAAGAAAAATTCCCGGTAGCCGCATCCATACAAATGAACGGTGGAAAAATAACGGACCACATGGTAAATGGAGGTTCATACAGTGCTTCAATTGATTTACTTACTGGTAAATTGTCAACAAAAGGTTTGGATAGAACTGGAAAAATCCTTGACTTGAATCCGATTTCGGGAAATAAAATTTATGGTTTTCAAGTTCCTTTGTGGAAGGATCTTCTAGCGCTTGTTGATAAAACATGTGATGAATATGCAGAGTTACCTTTGATTGCCTTTGATGTAGCAATTACAGATACAAAACCACTCATTTTGGAAATTAATGCTGGTTGTGGAACGGTTGCTGCCCAATTCGATAAAGGTTGGTTAGATCATCCTTTTGTAACGGATTATTTTAGTGTTAATACTTAGCTTAGTTTTTTTAACTTATATTTTACTATTTTCGCAGACAAATTAACAAAATGGAATATACAATCTTAAAATCTAAAATTCATACAGTACGAGTAACAGAGGCAAATGTAGAATACAAAGGCTCGATAACTATTGACGTTGCACTAATGGAAGCAGCAAACCTTAAAAAGTACGAGCAAGTTTATGTTAATAATGCATCTAACGGTTCTAGAATTATGACTTATGTACTTCCAGGTGAACGAGGAACTGGAATGGTTTGTATGAATGGAGGTGCTGCTTTACATGCTAAAGAAGGAGATACTGTTCACATCTTAACATTTTGCTCTTTAAACGATGAAGAATTAGAAACATTTGTTCCATTAGTTGTTTTTACTGACGAAAACAACCAAGTTCAATCAATAGAAGAATACCTATAATAACAATACTTCGTTAAGTAATCAAGCGGCGATTTTACCATAATCAAGGAGTTCAAGTGCTTTAGCTTTATTTTTTGCAAGGTTTG
>JBILQY010000257.1:0-4263 GCA_044372955.1 Crocinitomicaceae bacterium
TGATTTCAATAATTCTTCAATCTCAGAAGTTGTCATTGATGTTATTTGTGTCTTTTTCATACACAAATATAATAATTTTTGTAATATTATATATTCGGTTTAATATAATTCATTCACATGGATTAACTGACCCAACGATTGTTTGCTCTAAATATGGACGATTTATTCGCTTGAGTATACCGAAAAAGGCGCAACACACCTGGTCTCCAGTGTTGAATTTGTCATTTGATCAACAAGAAAATAGAACTTTAATTCGTTGTTTGATTGGTCCATCAGAAACTGTTTGGCAAAGCATCATGCTGTTTTATATTGCTTTTTCGATTCTTGGTTTTTTTGGCTCAATTTACGCACTCGTTCGATGGAATTTGAGTGGTTCGATGGATTATTTATTCATTATCCCGCTTTCCATTGCTTTTTTATTCAGTATCTTTTTAGTTAGTCGGCAAGGTAAAATAAAAGCACATTTAGAAATGTTACACCTTTTGCGATTTCTAAGAAAAGCTGTAGATGAAATAGAATTTAAGCGTGTTGAAGAGAATTAAAACATCAACCCACAATTACCTTTGCTCTATATTCGATGCTGTCTAATTCGTAGGTGATATAATAAATTCCTGGAACAGCTTTTTGAATTTGGAAGTCGTTTCCGTTGTAGTTAACACTAACATTTAACCCTAAAGAATTGGTGATTTTCAAGTTTTTACAATTGCTTGGTAATGGCAACCATTCTTCGTTTCTAATTGGGTTTTTAAAAAATACTTTAACTGACTCCGCAAGATACAATCCACAATTCGGGGCATTTTGTTCCGTTTCTTCTGTTAAAATTCCATTATTTACCGACCAATTTTCCCAAGTACCTCCTGTTCCTTCGTTCCAACTATTCAAATTAAATGTTGCACTTCCATCGATTGTTCCGAAGGCTTTATAAACCTTTATCGCTTTTCCCGATTGATTCCAAGACAATGGAACATTCGCACTTAATTCTTCAGGAAAATTGTTTTCAACTTCACAATTTACTGACAAAAAATAAGCCTTTTCATCATACGCAGGATACTCGCCATAAACAGTTGCCACACCAAAAGTATCGATACAAACAGCCACATATTCATCGCAGGCAATTCCATGAACTTGATTTCCTAATTCGTTGGCATGTGCCATAAACACCAATTGACGACCCTTTCTATCCGGATTATCGTAATGCGTATCAGTAATAACATTTGTTAAGTAAGGAGCGTTTAAGAATGGGAGATTTGATACAGTTACATTAGTTGAAAAAGGATTAGCTAAAGCTGTTGCACTTGTAACAGTTCCATTTTCTGCTGAAAAGTAGGTTCCTCCTAAAATTGCCATACCTGCACTAATACCACCTACTACTATTTTTCGATTTACAATTCCTTGATTTATCAAAGTTGAAACCGGCGTATTTCTCCAATAACTGATATAATTCCATTGGTCGCCACCTGCAAACCAAATCGCCTCTGCTTTTTGAATTTTATCTAAAACATAGGTGTCTGTGGAAGCACTAGAATTATTAAAAACAATTGTCTCAACTGAATTAACGGATACACCTAATTCTGAATATAAATAAGCATTGTAGCCGTTAGAACCACTTGCTCTCAAGACCAACACATCACCTCCATTTGCTTGCTGCAAAAACCAACGCATCGCATTGTCTTGTTCACCAGCTCCTCCCATCAAGCAAGTCCCTCCTTTTCCATTAACCAACATATCGTTCGGATTTCCTGTAAAATAGGAAGTATAACTCTGCCCAAAGCAGTGATTTAACCATAGAAATAGGTACAAGAAAAAGTTCTTCATGGTTATGAAACTCCAACTTTTTTCAATGCATTTTCAAAAACACTATCATCTTGTGCGCCTGAAATGGCAAATTGATTATTGATAACAAAAAACGGTACACCTCTAACCCCTATTTGACTAGCGTGATAAATGTCTTCATCAACTTCATTTGAGAACCTAGTTGATTGTAAAATTTCTTTCGCTTCCGATGGATTCAAACCACAATTTTCTACAACCTTTAACACGTTTTCTTCCTTAGACAAATCTATTCCATTCGTGAAGTATGCAAGCATTAAAGCTTCTTTCAATTCTGAACTTTTACCGAATGATTTACTCCACTGCCACAAGCGATGAACCTCCAATGTATTGAATGACAACGCTTTTTCAAAGTGAAAATCAATTCCATAATTTTTTGCGTTAGCGGTTAACTGCTGTTCAATTGCATTGATTTGTTCAAGCGGAAAATTCTTGCGTTTTGCCAAGTATTCTGAAGATGGAATTGCTTCTCCTTTTGGAAAGTCAGGGTCTAATTGGAAACTATGCCACTCCATTTCAACTTGATCTTGTAAGTTTAGTTTTGCAATTGCCTGTTCTAATTTCTTTTTTCCGATAAAGCAAAATGGACAAACTATGTCGCTCCAAATATCAATTTTAATTTTTTCCATGCTATTATTTCGCTTGTTTCAAAAGGGTTTTTCCAGTCATTTCAATTGGTGAAGCGATTTGCATACGGTGAAGAATCGTTGGCGCAACATCAGCTAAAATTCCATCCATTAATTCAATCGAATGGTCATTGGTTACTAAAACAACAGGAACTGGGTTTAAACTGTGGGCAGTGTTCGGACTTCCATCTGCATTAATGACATAATCTGCATTTCCGTGATCGGCAATTACCAAAAATTCGTAACCTAAATGTAATCCAGTTTCAACTACTTTTTGCAAGCAAGTATCAACAGTTTCAACCGCTTTTACAACTGCTTCATAAACACCTGTGTGTCCAACCATATCTGGATTAGCAAAATTTAAACAAATAAAATTGGGTTGTTTTGCTTCCATAAACGCAACGATTTTGTCGCGAACTTCAAACGCACTCATTTCAGGTTGTAAATCGTAAGTTGCTACCTTGGGCGAATTCACTAAAATGCGATCTTCAAGTGGAAAATTTGTTTCTCTTCCGCCGTTAAAAAAGAAAGTAACGTGCGGATATTTTTCCGTTTCAGCAATGCGAACTTGCGACATTTCAACTTTTGAAAGTACCTCACCTAAGGTATTCGTTAAGTTATCTTTATCAAAAACAACATGCATATTTTTAAAGGTCGCATCGTAATTTGTCATTGTGCAATAGTACAAATCCAAGGGCTGCATTTCAAATTCTGGAAACGCTTTTTGTGTTAAAGCAATTGTTATTTCTCGCGGACGATCGGTTCTGAAATTAAAATTCACAACCACATCGCCATTTTCAATTAAACCTTCTGAGTCAATCAAACACGGTTCAATGAATTCATCTGTAATTCCATTATTGTAGGAAGAACTCATTGCTTCTTGTGAACTAGTAAAAGTTGTACCAATTCCCTTAGTCATTAAATCATACGCTTTTTTAACACGCTCCCAACGGTTATCTCTATCCATTGCAAAATAACGTCCGACCACACTTGCAATCTTTCCTGTTGAAAGGGTCAATTGTTCTTCCAATTCTTGTAAAAAACCTAGTCCACTTTTTGGATCGCAATCGCGTCCATCTGTAAAAGCATGTATGAAAACTTTTTCTAATCCATGCGTTTTAGCCATTTCACATAAAGCATATAAATGTTCTTGTGAGCTATGAACACCACCTTTTGAAACCAAACCGATGAAATGAATCTTAGAGTTGCGTTTTTTCGCCTCGGCAAAAGCGGCAAGTAAAGTGCTGTTTTGTTGAAATTCCTTATCGCGAATGGATTTATTGATGCGTGTTAATTCTTGATAAACAATCCTCCCTGCTCCAATATTTAAGTGACCAACCTCCGAATTTCCCATTTGTCCATCGGGAAGTCCAACGTCTTCTCCACTTGTTTTCAAGGTTGCGTTCGGATATTTCTGCAATAAACTATCCATAAACGGTGTGTTTGCATTCGCTATAGCGTCTGATTTAGAGCCATTTCCAATTCCCCATCCATCGAGAATTATTAATCCAAATTGTTTTGTCATACGGGTAAAGTTACTTCAAAAATACTGCCTTTTGGTTCATTCGGTCGGTAAGAAATTTGTCCACCGTGCAAGCGCACAAATTCACTGACGATGTATAAACCTAAACCACTTCCTTTATTGGTTCTTGTATCTTCATTTCCAACACGATAGAACTTTTCAAAAATATTTTTATGCTCCGCTAAATCGATCCCAGGACCTGCATCTTGCACACCAAAAATGAAACTTTTTGCAGTAGCTTTTGAATAAACTTTAATTTCTCCATTTTCGCCAGCGTATTTAATG
>JBILQY010000069.1:0-9889 GCA_044372955.1 Crocinitomicaceae bacterium
AAGAAATTGATCGGCATGAATAAAAGCATCGTTTTTCAATTCCAAGGTAATGAATGGTTTAGTGGTGCGTTTATGAAAACGTTCAACGATATTATTAGTAAAATCAGAAAACTGAAATGAAGATAAAATCGGTTTTAAGGCTTTGTTTTCGATTCGAGTTGCATTTAAAATATTTTCAATCAATTGCTCTAAACGGATATTTTCTTCAATGGCGCGTTGTGTTAAATCTATTCTTTTTTCGTCCGGTAGATTTTGTCGTTTCAACGTTTGAAGAAATAATTTTATAGAGGCTATTGGTGTTTTTAACTCATGTGTCACTGACAATAAAAAGTTTGATTGACGAGCTGACAATTCCATTTCTTTTCGAATGGTATTTCGGATGCGCATTAAACCCAAAATCAACAAAATGAAGAAAACAGAACCTTCACCAATAATCATCAAAACGCGACGATTCAGATTGTTTTTTGCTGGTTCAAGTTCTAAACTCAATTGAATTAAATGGAATCCCCACCAAGAAAATTGTAAAACAACGTAAATGCTTAAAATGTAAAATAGAAGATTGGTTTGTTTACGCATTTAGCTTTTGAAGAAATTAAAACTGACGACAAAATTAAGCTATTCTTTCCGAATTGGATAGATTGGATTTGGTTTGTTTTCGGCAAACTCGAAAAGGTAAAACTGAAAAAAAAAAACAGGAACATCGGATTCGAAAACTGCTAAACGTTTTTTACTTTCTCAAGTTATGGAGCAATAATGATTGTGAAATAGTGATTTCGAGCAATCAATTCAACGTGAATGACATTGTCAATAAGATGATCTAAGTGAAAATCAATCACGATTTGTTTTACTGAAAATAGTTTCTGTAACTATTTATACAATCCATAATTCAAGCGCAAACCGAAGTTATACATTCCTACGTCGTTGAATAAATAAGGTCGAGCATATAATTTGCAGTAAGGTTCAATGCTTACAAAAGCTTCATTTTTCAAAGGGATTTGATATAAGACACTTAGTAGTGGTGCACCATTAAAAAGTAGCACATTATTCACTTCCAAATTTTCAATAGTTCCATTTCCATAATAAACTGTCCTTGAAGAATTATCAGCAAAAGCTTTTGAGAGTTCCAATCCAACATTGATGTGGAAGTTAGTATAGATTTTGAATTGAAACGTAATTGGAACGTGAACTTCATGGAATTGAATTTTTCCTTCCATTCTTGATTCGGAAATATAACCTTGTTGTGGGTCAATGTCAGAGCCTAAAACAAGACCCGTTTGATTGGAAGCGCTATTTATAAATCCGTATCCGATTCCTGTTCTGAATACTACTTTCTCGGAAAGTTTTCGATTGAAATTAAATCCAACAGAAACACCTAACTTTTTCGATACAGAATCTTCACCAACAGGCATGTTTTTTCGTGCGAAAACACCCGTTAAATGTGGCTGAATATAGAATCCAAACGAATTTTTTGCTTCCGTTTGGCTAAATGCTAACGATTGAAGTAGAATGAAAAGTAGCGTTAGAAATCTCATAAAATGAATTTGTATTTTTCACAAACGCAAATTATGGGGAAATAGTGTTTAATGAGTTGGTGACTTTGAAGGTCACATTTAGCGATGATCGTATTTTGTTAAAGTTCAAGTAATAAAATTGTCCTATCATTCAATTCATTCTTAAATTTTAATAAATCATCCAAGTTTTCTAATGGATAATCGTTATTCCCAATAGAAATTTTCATGGACGAATCAGTGAATTTTAATTGACAAATTATTTTTCTTTGATTGTCATCGACCATGATGTTAAACGTTCCTTTTTGGTCGCGATATCCAATTCGAGAATTAGGTATTTTTTTATTTTGAATTAGTAATGTTCTGATTGTGTGGTAAGCTTGAATTTCTTCATCTGTAGTTATAATTCCAGCAGATTTAGAATTCGTTTTTGTTTCATGAAGAATTACCTTGTCAGTTATAGACTTGAGCAATGAACTATTAATTAATTCTTTCAATCTTTCTTCGTTATACTTTGTTTTAAAAGTCATTTTCTTATGAATGAACTTCAAAAATTCGGGTGACGCATCTATCATTTCTTTGAAGAAAGTACTTTCAAAATCTTCAATGAAAACGGATTCTTGTGCCTTTGAAATTATTTCAGAAACATTTATTATCCGCGCATCAAAGTCAAGTAATCCATCTATGTCATTATCACTAAATTGTTCGATGTTAAACACAAAAAATGGTTTAGAATCCATGGTATTTGCTAATGCCACATCGGAATAGAAACGATATTCCCTTCCATTTGTAAGGATAGCAATTCGTGAATTTTTTGCATTTTGAAAATACCCACTTAACTGACCAGCTTCTTTGTCTGTGAGTCTACTATTCAATTTTTTACATTCAATTATAATTATTTCTTTTCGATTAAGTTTTATAGCATAATCAACTTTGTTACTTACCCTTTCTCCAAAGTCAGCTTCATATTCAGGAATTAAATCATCATGTGCGAAATTTAGTAAAGTGAAAAATGGGTCTATTAAAAATTTCTTTGTTTGTGCCTCATTATTACAATGTTCTGATTTAGCTTCAAAATTGAAATTTTCAAGTGATTTTTTCAAAAAGTTGAAAGCTTGTTTCCTATTTACGTTTGATGAAGACATAGTTTTAAATTTTGTTTCAAATATAATCAAATGTATCAAATAAGATACAGACTTTTTGTACTTAATTGGATACACTTGCCAAGTGGATAAAATTGAGCTACTTAAATCACTTGGTGAACGAATTAAAGAAATTCGATTAGCTAAAGGATTGACTCAAACTGAACTTGCACATAAAATTGGAAAAGACCATCCTTCTGTAAATAGATTAGAAAAAGGTAAAATTAATCCAAGCTATTTTTTCCTTTGTGAAATTGCCGAAGGGTTGGAAATTAGCATTAACGATATTTTTGAAAGTAGAATATAATTACCCGAAACAGAGAATGAGTTGGTGACTTCGATCTCCTCAGCCACCAACTCATTCACTAATTTCTATTTTACATTTTGAATTTTACATTTTAAATTTCAGTTTTTCTCCTTCCTCACCTCACACCATTTCCCAGGTAAATACGCCATAATTTGTTCGTTATACATCGCAGAAGCAAACGTTGCTGGCATAAAATATTTTCCGTTGTAGGCGGCAATGCATCGGATGGTAACGGTTTTTGTTTGTCCCGGACTTAGGTCTAAATAACTGTAAACGCGGTCGTCGCGGAAGTCTTGATAGCGCACAGAAGATTCGTCGTTTTGTCCGTCCATTCGTGCGTTGCTGATTTCCCAACCCGCTGGAAATACTTGCGATAAGGACAGCTCTTTATAGGTTTGCGTTTTACTTAAATTTTTGAGCGTTGTCTCGACTTTAAACTCCATTCCTTGCGTGATTTTTTCCAATTTAAGGGAGTTGCCATCTTGATCCACATAACGTACATTCATTGCTAATCCATTGCTTTTCGCTTTCTTTTTACCTTCCATCGGAATGCCTTCTGAAGTTAAAGTAACATACAATCGTTTTCCTCCTTTATTCGCAATTTCAACAAGCTTGTTTTTACTCAAAGGCGTTCCTTTAAATTCCAATTTTGAAAGTGTTTTAGTGAAACTTGCATTTTGCCAATCGTCGTTTTCTAATCGATAACTGTAGCTCGATTTAGCTAGCGGTTCTTTGCCTGTTAGGGTACAAATTGCTAACAAGCCATAAGCAGTTTCTTGTGTACTCAGCCACGTGTCAGAACGCATTGCTTCTGCCAACGAATATAAAACTTCATCCGCTTTTTTGCTTTGTCCCAATAACTCTAAGGTCTCCAGAATCATAGCTTTGTCGCGGAATGCAGACCCAAAAGTTCCTGAAAGTTCGCGGTAACTACTTACGTCTGTACTCACATTTTGAATCAATTTCAAAGCTGTTGGTTTTTGTCCTGCAAGTGCATAAGCTGCTGCCAATCGCCATTTTGCGCTTTTTGTCAAATTACTGGTTTCACGCAAACGATTCATTGCGCCGAGTTCTGCTTTTCCAGCTAATGCGAGCGTGTATAAACGATACGCTTGGTTGTGTTCATCGCTTTCCAAACGTCCGTAAAATGCACCCGACGACCAATTTTTGGCCTTTTCTTGCTGGTAAGTAATCCATCGTTCTTTCATCGAAGCTGGCAATTTGAAACCAGCATTTTGAGCTTCAATCAAGAAATGTCCAGCATAAGAAGTTCCCCATTCATTTTCGTTGCTTTCTCCCGGCCAATAAGCAAAACCACCTGATGCTGTTTGAAATTGTTGTAAGCGTTCAATCGCACGTTGAATGTTGTAATTTGTTTCCGTTTTTTGTTTTTCTGTCAATTCCATCAAAGCGTTCAAATACAACTGAGGAAAAACAGAAGAAGTAGTTTGTTCCAAGCATCCGTGAGGGTAAGCAATCAAATAATTTAATCGTTTTTCCAAGGCAATCGAAGGCATTGTCGAAACTTCAACCGTGATTTTATTCGTGCCAGACATCCCCAACAATTCGAAAGGTAATTTGAGTTTTCCACCACTTTCCAGCGTATGAACGGTACTTTCCACAATTTTTGGATTTGACGGGCGAATGTCAACTTCTAACGCTTCGTAGGCTGTTTCTTTCCCTGAAATCGCTTTAATTTTAAAAGTTCCTACTCCGATTTTTTGTTTGATTTTCACTCTGAAATAAACAATTTTATCCCCGTTTTCAACAAATTCAACGTACTCCGTTTTTTTGCCAATTACTTCAAAATAGTCATTTGTCTCCAACGAAACATTCACTTTTCGCACGTGATTTTCCATTGCAAAAACGGTAACTGGCAAACTGATTTCTTCGCCAGGACCTAAAACGCGTGGCAATGTTGTCAATAGCATCAAAGGTTTGCGAACGAACACCGTTTTTTCCGCATTTCCATACGCTCCATCGTTGTTGTGCGCCACCACCATAATTCTAACCGAACCAATGTAATTTGGCACGTCGATTTTATGTGTTTTTTCTTGCCCAGCTTCCAAAGTAAACGGACCGATAAAACGTACCATTGGTTTGAAACGATTCGCTTTTGGACCAGCACCATTTCCCCAATCGCCGTCGCCACCAATGGTTAACAAATTGTCCAAACGTCCTGCGTATGCGCCAATTACATCATCGTACATATCCCACGTTTTCACACCTAAAGCTTCTTTCGGATAAAAAGTTGGCCACGGTTGTGGTGTTGCAAAACGCGTTAAATCCAACAATCCATCATCTACAATCGCTAGTGTATAAGTCATTTTTCTGCCCGATTTTTCACGCACTTTGATACTTGCCGTTGATTCCGGTTTAATGACTTCTGGCGCATTAATCACAGGATCGATATGGGTTGTAGGATCGTCCACACGAATTGGAACAACGCCATACATTCTAATTGGCGAATCGTTTTTGGTACTTGCGTGTGGCTGAATCATCGTCACGTGAACATAACAACTTGGCGCCATTTCTTCACTTGCAATGAAATCACAGGTCGTTTCTCCAGCTTGCGTTTTCACCCAAAATTTCTTCAAAACTTTTCTGCTATTTTCAATCGAAACCAAAGCCCTTCCTGACTGTGGTGAAGGAAAGCGCAATTGAATTTTTTCACCTTTTACGTATGCAGTTTTGTCTGTTGAGAAATTCATCATTTTCGCTTCTTCATTTTCAGAACGGTTTCCTCGTTCCCAGTATGGCCAATCGACATTGAGAATTTTTCCTGTTTGATGCTCCCCTTTTTCGTCGGTAACAGTTACCAAATAACGTCCATATTCTGGGTAATTCACGCGGAAATAGAAATTGCTTTTACCGTTTTTAGTGCTCAATAATGTATCTTTCACAGCAATTGTACCAGAACGAGAAACGTAGGAATATAAATCTTCATCCGATTTCTCATACCACGAGCGCCATTTGATTTTATAGACACGCACACGCACTTTCTCCATGTTCACGGGATTTCCTGAAGCATCAACAGTTACTACGTCGAAACGGTGATTTTTGTTTGTCATCAGCGATTCATCGTAATCTTTTAATGAAGGTGTTTTCAATCCCACATATGTTTGGTAAGGCGAATAAATTTCTTGAAAGCGATCGATGCTGAAATCGCCACTTTCTTCAAAAACTTTGACAATGTAATTTGCTTGTAATTTTCCAGGTGCTCCGCGATCCAATTGAATTTTTGTTTTTGGTCGCGCTTCGCCTTTTTCGTTCAATTTTCCTTCAAAAATTGTTTCTACATCGGAACGAAAAGCACGCAAAGGTGAATCGAAAACATAGTCTTTATATGCTTTAAAGGTTGTGGTTGTCGGAAACATTGCAACTGTAATTGTTGCTTCGAGATTTTTGGCAATTGCTCCGTGCAACCATCTTGCTTTTAGATAATTTGACGAATCGGAAGAACCGTTACTTGCTGTTTTAAATTCAATTTTTAAACGATTTGGTTTGATGGTTTCAATTTTCAAAGTTTTCGTAAACGTTTGATTTCCAACAGTGGCAATAGCCGTGTAATTTCCTGTAATCGCTTGTGGGTCGGTTGCCATTCTAAAATCGTAAATCCCGTTGACATTTTTAGTTTTTGTACTCGTGTAAATCGTTTGCCCAAATGGATCTTGAACATCGAATTGTACCGGATGGTTTTTTGGTAACTTATTCAAGCGATCTCCCAACATAAAGCAGAGATACAAAGAATCGCCAGGTCTCCAAACGCCTCTTTCGCCATAAATGTAGCCACGAACCCCGCTCTCATTCACTTCACCATCCACATCAAAACGATTGAGTGCGTTTACTTTTCCGTCCCGTAGTTTCAAATAGCCGCGTTGAGAACCGTTCTTAGCAACCATCAAAAATGGCTTTTCGTAAAGTTTAACCTCTAACATCCCGTTTTCATCCGTTTGTCCAGCTGTTATCAAGTCTTTTGAATACGTATAAAACTCGACTTGTGCTCCTTTCACAGGTTCGGTTGAAAGCATATTGTTTACGAAAACGTGACCTTTTTTATTGTCATCAAGTTTGAAGATTAATCCTAAATCTGAAGCAAGAATATTTCTACTTTTTGCTTTTCCTTGGTAATAATCATCACTACAAGCACTTGACTCATTATCGTAATAGTAATACCAAGAATCGAAGCCATCGTCAAAATCACCCCAAGACCTCCAGTAATCTTCGTTCCAACTATCTTTCTTTTCGGTTGTTGTCGTCTCTTCTTCCGTGATTTCACAACCGCAATCTGAGTCTTTTTTATTGAATTTAATACTAACTCTATAAATTGCACCTATTTGAGGTTTAATTAATTCATTTAAGTTTAAAACGTGGTGCATCCAAATTTTACTGTTATAACCTGGCTCTTTGTTTAGGAAAATTGTTTTCGTTTTTATGATTTTACCAAAACGCGTTAATTCATCGTTTCCATCAAGGTCGTTAACTTGTAAAAAATGATGTACATTGTGTTCAAAAATGCGAACGATTCTCACTTCAACTGACTTTAAACCAATTGATTCAAACGGAAAAATTAATCCTTGTGAATTAGGTAAAATATTGCCTTTTCCTTTGATTCGAATGTTTGGTTTAGGCGCCTCAAAAAATAGATTTTCTTCAGAAGAATTAAGTAAACGATGTCCGCTAATGTTGCTAATTCCCGAGTGAATTTTTACTTTTCTTATACCTGTTATTCTATTTTTGAGAAATAACTTTACAGTGTTTTCTTCTATTGAAAATGTCGTGTTTTCACCTTCCAATTCAATTAAACCTGTTAAATCTTGTTCGCTAGCAATGGGTTCTGAAAAATTCAATTCTATCCATTGATCTTCTTCTTCATACACTTTAGCACTCAAAAGGTAATAATCTCCTTTTTTAGGAACATCAACTTTTAATTTTCCGCTTGAAAAAGATTTAATTGGTTTTCCGTCCCATTTTATGATTACCTCTGAACTTACATCCTTTCTTTGAATACTATCAACAGTGTAATTCCAAGTATTTTCCTCATAATCTTCACTAAAAGTCAAAGGCAATTCCTTTCCATCTTGAGTTGCAACAATTACTTTTTTGAGTTGGGCTGTATCTTCAAAATCAGTTGTAGAAATTTTTCCTTGCAAATATTTGTAATCTAGGCCTTCGTAGTAATAATCGTTTAATCCATTTTCTTCGACGAATATTTTTTGGGAATACGTTGCAAATTGAAAATGAAAAGTTTGGTAATCGCTTTTAACTGTTGAAACCAAGTCTAAATCGAAATAAACATCGTAAAATTGATTTGCCTCTAATGGTTTTAAAGGTTGAAACTCTACCGTTCTTTCGCCCACCCAAACAACTTTTCCTTCAATTGCAGGTTCAATTTTAAATAGTTCTTTGTATTTCGCTGAGTCCAAAACATCTACATTTTTGATGTGTTCTTCAGTCAACTCGACTTGAATTGTTTTTTGACGACTAATCATTCCAGAGGTATAACCCGAAACATAGTTTGAAAAGTAAGGATCTACTTTAATAATTTCGTGTTGACCTGTTTTACAGGAATTAAACAACACCAAACTTGCAGCGAATAAGAAAGCAAAGGGAAACAACGATTTTTTCATTTTGAGACATTTTAACGCTTCAAAATTGGTTGCTGGCTTTCAACTAAAATGTGAGTTTTAGTCAGTGTAAGTTTTAATCGATTAAGTGTTGGGAAATTGGGGGTAAATGATTTTTAAAATTTGTTGGGATGAATTGCAATTCATCCCAACAAATTTTAAAAATTAATGGATTTAATCCAACGATCCAATCATTTTAGATGGATCCACATATAAATCGTATTCTTCGGAAGTTACGTGACCTAAGCCAACTGCTGCTTCTTTTAAAGTAGTACCATTTTTATGAGCGTATTTCGCTATTTCCGCTGCTTTGTAGTAACCAATTTTCGTATTCAAAGCAGTTACCAACATTAATGAATTGTCCAAATGTTGTTTTACCATTGGTAAATTCGCTTGGATTCCAGCAGCACAATTATCTGTAAACGAAACACAAGCATCGCCAATTAAACGAGCAGATTGTAGTACGTTGTAGGCAATTACAGGTTTGAAAACGTTCAATTCAAAATGTCCGTTTGAACCAGCAACAGAAACTGCCATATCGTTACCCATTACTTGCGCACAAACCATTGTCAAAGCTTCTGGTTGTGTAGGATTTACTTTTCCTGGCATAATCGATGAACCTGGCTCATTGTCTGGAATGATGATTTCACCAATTCCGCAACGTGGTCCTGATGACAACATACGAATATCATTTGCAATTTTCATTAAAGCAACTGCAGAACGTTTTAATGCACCAGATAATTCAACCATTGCGTCGTGTGCAGCTAATGCTTCAAATTTGTTTTTTGCAGTTACAAATGGTAAACCTGTGAAGTCAGCGATTTTTTTCGCAACCAATACATCATAACCTTTTGGTGTATTCAATCCTGTTCCAACAGCTGTTCCGCCCAATGCCAATTCAGTGATCGCTTCTAATGCGTTTTTAATGCAACGAATGGAATTGTCGATTTGTGCCACATATCCACTGAATTCTTGTCCTAAAGTCAATGGAGTTGCATCCATGAAGTGCGTACGACCTGTTTTTACAACGTCTTTAAACTCTTCCACTTTCGCTTGTAATGCATCCCGTAAATGCAACATTCCTGGAATCGTAGTTTCAACTGTCATTTTGTATGCTGCTATGTGCATCGCAGTTGGGTAAGTATCGTTAGAGGATTGTGATTTGTTTACGTCATCATTCGGATTTAAGATTTTTTGTTCATCCATCAAACTTCCTCCTGTAATCACATGACCGCGGTTTGCGATAACTTCATTACAATTCATATTTGATTGCGTTCCTGAACCTGTTTGCCATATAACCAATGG
>JBILQY010000251.1:0-4427 GCA_044372955.1 Crocinitomicaceae bacterium
CTGGATTACTTTGTGGAAATCCTGCATCACCCATTATTACATTCTGTCCGAAACTATTGAAAAGTAAAAAAGAGAATAAGAAAATTGAATATATTGATTTGATCATTTTATACTATTTATTAATTCATTTTTTAAAACAAACATTGACTTAACTACCAATACTTTATTTGAATTTTTTATTTTATAATATTGATTTTCAGAGCTAATTTTAAGTTTGTAATCAGTAAAATTTAAAGAGCTCCCTAAGTTCATTATTTCTGGAAAATTGGTTTCTTTTCCTTCAGGTATAGCAGCGAAATACATAGCATTAGTAATACCATATTCAATTGCTTTTAAATCTTCTTGGGAAATTGACTCTAATTCTTCTTGGCTATAACTCTTTAATAAATTTGAATTGAATTTTTGAGCTTGTGCAAATTGAACAGTTAAAAAGAACAGCAACAAGCTAAATAGATTTTTTTTCATTGAGTATTTTTTTTAAGACTTATTTTTCGTTGAAAAGTTGCACTAATTGTTTAAACTTTAAAAGAGGCACTAAATTAATAAAACTTAGCTTTGCAAACGAAAAAACATTAAAAAAATGGAGAATCAAGAATTACAAAAAATCGCTTCACAGGTTAGAAGAGACATCGTTAGAATGGTAGCAGCTGTTAGCTCAGGTCACCCTGGAGGTTCTTTAGGTTGCGCTGATTTTCTAACGTATTTGTATTTCGAAGGAATGAAACACAATCCAGAAAATTTCTCAATGGATGCTAAAAATGAAGATGTTTTCTTTTTGTCAAATGGTCATATTTCCCCAGTATTTTATAGTGTTTTAGCGCATGTTGGTTATTTTCCAGTAAATGAATTAGCAACATTTAGAAAGTTAAATTCGCGCTTACAAGGTCACCCATCAACGGATAAAAAATTACCAGGAATTAGAATGGCTTCTGGTTCTTTGGGTCAAGGATTGTCAGTTGCAATTGGAACTGCACTAACGAAAAAATTAAATGGCGACAAATCAACTGTTTTCACACTTCACGGTGACGGAGAATTGCAAGAAGGTCAAATTTGGGAAGCAGCCATGTACGCAGCAGCAAATAAAGTGGATAATTTAATCGCAACGATCGATTATAACGGTCGACAAATTGATGGAGATTTGGAAGATGTGTTGTCTTTAGGAAATTTAGAAGCAAAATGGCAAGCTTTTGGATGGGACGTTCTTTCGATGAATGGACACGATTTTGATAGCATCCGCGAAACAATGCAAACAGCTAAATCCAAACTTGGAAATAGCAAGCCGATTGTCATCATTATGAAAACCGAAATGGGTCAAGGAGTTGATTACATGATGGGAACGCATAAATGGCATGGATCTGCACCAAACGCTGAACAATTACAATCTGCCTTGAATCAATTAGAAGAAACTTTAGGCGATTATTAGTGAGAATTTTATTCTTTATAGCACTTTTTCTTAGCACCAGCATTTCTTTTGCTCAACAAAAAACGCGCATTCTTTTTATCCTCGATGCTTCCAATAGCATGAATTTAGATTGGGATAAACAGACAAGAATGGCCGCAGCGAAAGAAATTTTGATGCAATCCGTTGAAGGCTTGAGAGGAATTCCAGATTTAGAAATAGCGTTGCGTGTTTACGGACATCAATCGAATGTGACAAACACGTATCAAGATTGTAACGACACGAAATTAGAAGTGCCTTTTGGTACAAATACCATCGATGCCATCAAAACAAAAGTGCGTGGTTTGGCAGCGAAAGGAGCAACACCAATTGCACGTTCATTAGAAGCATCAGCGGGCGATTTTCCAGATACTTTAGCAAGAAATTTCATTATTCTTATAACGGATGGATTGGAATCTTGTGACAATGATCCGTGTGTGATTGCAAAAAAACTGAAGGAAAAAGGAGTGAAAGTTACACCGTTCGTGATTGGTTTAGGAATGGATTTATCTTATTTGGAAAAATTCAATTGTATTGGCGCATTTACTGATGCAGAAAGTAAAGAGGCTTTTAAAGTGGTGCTGAATAACGTGATTTCAAAAGCACTTTTAAACACAACGGCTCAGATAAATCTGTACGATATTACTAAAAAACCGAAAGAAACAGATGTTACGGTTTTCATGTACGAAGCTGGAACAAAAAACCTAAAATATACACTGACACACACTTTGAACCGTTACGGAAATCCAGATACCTTAATTTTAAATCCCGATTTGAAATACGATATTGTGGTGAACACACTTCCGAAAATTGAGAAGAAAAACGTTTCGATTCAGAAATACAAACACAACGTCATTGAGATGGATGCACCGCAAGGATTTATTCGTTTGTCGACAATAAGCAAAACTTTCAGTCATTTGAACATGCGCGTGATGCAAAAAGACAAAACAGAAACGTTGAATCACCAAGAATTAAATTCGAAAGAGAAATATTTGGTTGGAACTTATGATGTGGAAATTTTTACTTTGCCACGAACGTATCAACGCGTTGAGGTAAGCCAAAGTAAAATCACAACAATCGATATGGTCGCTTTTGGAACATTGAATTATACAAACCCAAAAGGCTTAGTAGGACAAATTTTTGTGGATAGAGGAAATAACAACTTTGAATGGGTTTGTAATTTAGAAGTTGGCGCAGCGAAAGGCTCGTGGAATTTACAACCCGGAAATTACAAAGTCGTGTACCGCGAAAAAGACCAAAAGTCAACGGCCTACACAAAAGAGAAAGTATTTAGAATAGATTCAAATAAAACAATAACATTAAATTTTTAATCATGGAATTTGAGATTTTAGGAAATAAAGACACCCGTTCAGGATTTGGCGAAGGTTTGGCAGAATTAGGAAGAACCAACTCAGATGTGGTTGCACTTTGTGCGGATTTGACCGGTTCATTAAAAATGGACGATTTCAAAAAGGAAAATCCAGAGCGCTTTTTTCAAGTTGGAATTGCAGAAGCAAACATGATGGGAATGGCTGCTGGTATGACGATTGGCGGTAAAATTCCATTTACAGGAACTTTTGCAAATTTCTCTACTGGTCGTGTTTATGATCAAATTCGTCAGTCCATTGCTTACTCTCAAAAAAATGTAAAAATTGCTGCTTCTCACGCAGGTTTGACTTTAGGAGAAGACGGTGCGACACACCAAATTCTGGAAGACATCGGAATGATGCGAATGTTACCAAATATGACGGTAATTGTTCCTGCGGATTTCAACCAAACCAAACAAGCTACAATCGCTTCAGTGGCTCACAACGGTCCAGTTTACTTGCGTTTTGGTCGTCCTGTGATGCCTATTTTCGTGAAGCCAGATGCTGAATTTGTAATTGGAAAAGCAGATGTGTTAACTGATGGAACAGACGTTACGATTATCGCTTGTGGTCACATGGTTTGGAAATCGATTGAAGCTTTGAAAACATTGACTGAGAAAGGAATTTCTGTGGAATTGATTAACATGCACACCATCAAACCCTTGGATGTGGATGCAATTTTAAAATCAGTTGCGAAAACACGTTGCGTAGTTACAGCTGAAGAACACATGCGCAATGGCGGTTTAGGTGATGCGGTTGCTCAAGTTTTAGTGCAACATGACCCACTTCCTCAAGAATTTGTAGCAGTTAATGATAAGTTTGGCGAAAGCGGTACACCAATGGAATTGATGACGAAATACGGAATTGATACGGCGGATGTAATCGCAGCTGTTGAAAAAGTGCTTGCTAGAAAAAAGTATTAATTTAGTAAAAAAGTTGTTTTAATGGAGGGTGTTTTAAGTTTTTTTTCTGGTGCTATAGGTGGTTTAATAGCTGCATTTACTGCAATATCTAATAATCAAACAAACGCACAGCTTGAACACATAACGTTTGAAAGAAAAAAATGGAGAGATGATATAAGGAATTTTTCGTCTCAATTCATTGAAATAACTTTCGATAAATTAAATCAAAGCAATAATAATCAAATAGTGGATAATTTAACAATCAAGCAAAGAATTTTGTTAAATGACATTTACACACGAATCAATCCAACAGATCCAGCTGATCAATCAATTATTACTCTCATGAATAATATCATAGAAAACAGAGGTGATATCAACTTACTCACATTCAATTTTTCCCATGAAATTTCAAGATTACTAAAACATGATTGGGAAAGGTCAAAGTTAGAAGTAAAACCAAATAAGTATTTAATTTATATTCTAATCATTCCATTTGGAATTATGGCTTTTAACTCAGTCCAATTTTTAGTCTTAAATCAAGAAAAACTATTTATTTATATTCTATATGTTTTAGCTTTTCTTTTTTCATATCATATATTAAGATTTGTTGTTAAAGCAATAGATGAAAACAAACATATAGGGACAATTTTAAGACGAATTTTAAACATTAATTCTCCTCGATAACAGGGCAAACTCATACTTTAATATTCAATAGCTTTA
>JBILQY010000020.1:0-16390 GCA_044372955.1 Crocinitomicaceae bacterium
GTTAAAACCACGCATATTCACTGCTTGAAATCCAGCACTTGAACTAGAAATATCAACACCTCTCAAATTTTTAAAGCCTTCATAGAAGTTTCCACTTGAAGTCGATAAAATTTGTTGTGACGTCAATTTTTGAATACTCACTGGCGATTCCATTATTTTTTCAGAAACACGCGAACTTGAAACAACAACCTCATTGAAAGAAATTACTTCTCCAACCAGCACTATTGATAAAACAGCTGGTGAATTGATAGTTACACTTAAATTAAAATCTTGATAACCCGCATTTCTTACGGTTAAAGTTTTTTCCTTGTTCCCTTTCGAAAAATCTAGTTGAATGGTAAACTTTCCTGCGTCATCGGCAATCGCACCTTGATTCGTTTCTGTTAAAACAATTTTTGCAAAGGAAATTGGTTTTTTGGTTTCACTATCAGTAACGACTCCACTAAAGTTTTTTACTTGTCCAATAACGTTACCTCCAATGAAGGTTAAAACCATTATTAATGCTAGATTTTTGAGGATTTTAATCATGATTTTTGGTTTAATTTTTCCCTAATTTAAAAATTAATTTAAACATTTTTAACATTCTTTGTTAATTTTATAAAAACTGAAAATAAATTCTACATAACCATTTAGATGAAAATTGTTAAGAGAAATGAATTCAAAAGCCTATATTTCAGTAATTTACGTCTAAATATATTGTTATGAAAACTTTACATTTTGTTTCTTATTTTTTAAAAAGAAATGGTTTGATGTTTATCATTTCTCAATTCTTCTTTTCTTTTTCTTTTTTGGCTCAATTTCCAACATCAGGAACAGGAGTTTTTGATATTGAGGGTAATTTTTATTCCACTATAATTTTAGAAAATGAGCAAGAATGGATGGCAGAAAATTTAAAATCAAAATTGTTCTCCAATGGAGATTCTATTCAAAATCTAGTTCAAAATAACGCTTGGCAAGTTGCAAATACAGCAGTTTATTCGACTTATAATGAAAGTAGTTCGAATAATGAAATTTATGGAAATCTTTACAATTGGTTCGTCACAATTGACGAAAGAAATGTATGTCCTTCGGGTTGGCACGTACCTAGTGATGACGAATGGACTGATTATTCTGATTTATTAGGAGGAAATGGCGTTGCAGGTGGAAAAATGAAAATTCAAGACACACTTTTTTGGAAGGCTCCAAATTTGGGAGCTACTAACGAAAGTTTATTTTCAGGTCTTCCTGCTGGTTGTAGATATGACGGAGGGAATTTTGCAAACATAGAAAAATATGCTTATTGGTGGACTTCAACTCAATTGGATAATCAATTTGGATGGTTTCGATCTGCGAATTATTTAAGTGACAATTTAGTGAAAAATTATGTAAAGAAACAATCCGGTTATTCCATTCGTTGTTTGAAGAATAAAGCGATTTCAATTAACGAAAATGAAAAAGAACTAACTTTTTCTGTAGCACCAAATCCATTTAGAGAAAACATTACAATTAAATCGAAAGAAATCGGCAAAACATTATTACTTCAAAATATTCATGGAGAAACGATTCAAACAATTCAGATAAGTTCAGTTTGTGAAGTGTTTGCATTTGAAGAACTTACTAAAGGAATCTATTTTATTATAGATTCTTCAACAAATACAAGGATTAAACTATTAAAACTTTAATTTTATTTACTTTTTATTGTTAGTGTCTTAATTTTAACTTAATTTAGGAAAAAATTAACTGATATGAAGAGAATTTTATTTGGATTAGTTGTAACGCTTGGCGTAAATAATTTAGTTGCCCAAGTATCGAATAACAATGGTCAATTAGACAATTTGGAAGAGTTGTCTACCAAGTTTACAATTCCAATCACAATGCCTGACGGAATCGAATTAATGACAGATGTATATTTGCCAATTCTTCGTGATTCGTTATTGGTTGATGTTGATATTTTAGGAACCACAGTACCGATTCAGATTTTGAAGAAAGGTGTACAATTTATTATGTACGATTCAATTAATGGTCAACCAAATCCAAATCCGTATCAGTTACCGATGGTTTTTTCGAGAACTCCATACAACAAAGGAACGTGGGACGGAATCGCTTCACCTATAAATATGTTAGGTTATTGTTACGCTGTTCAAGACATGCGCGGAAGATATACTTCAAAAGGAGTTTATTTACCGCTTTATTCAGATGGTTGGAGCAAAGACCCATATCACCCAACTTATGGACATGTTTTAGACGTTACACCACTTTCCGATCCAAGAAACGGAAATAAACACGAAGATGGATACAATTCTATTCAACAAATATTGAATCTTGATTGGTCGTTTGACAATGATCAAAATGGAACACCAGAAACAACTGCAAAACTAACCAATGGTAGAATTGGAATGTTTGGTGCATCAGCATTAGGTTACAATCAATATCAAGCAGCGGCTGCAAGAAAAATAAATCCAGATGAACCTGGAATCAAGTGTTTGGTTCCGATAGTTGCAACGCAAGAATTTTACAAAAGTACAGGATTTCAAAATGGTGTTTTTAGAGATCGCTTAGTAAATGGTTGGTTAAAAGGTCAAATTTTTACAGGTACAGATGACGATTTGAATGAAATAGACAATGATATCGATAACGACTTACATTCTGCAACAGATTATGGTTTACCTAACAAATTTGTAGCTGCAGCCAACGCAATTGACCATTTTGCAAGTGTGCGATATTTAGGAGGACCAGCTGGATATTACCCTAACAGTATCGGTCGAAAAGACATGGACGCCTCCCGTGCTCCAGTTAATGCACAAGGGTTAGGTGATATTAATGGAACAGTAAATCGCTACACAAACATGGAAACACCTGCTTATCATTTAACAGGTTGGTGGGATATTTTCACAGATGGACAAATTGAAACATGGAACTTAATGAAACAACATTTAGATCCAACCAAAAAGAGTAAATACCTACAAAAATTAATAATTGGTCCTTGGGCACATCAAACAGTTGGAGCACGTGTTACTGGTGACATGGAATATAAAGAAAATGTTAGCAGTATTTTAGGAATTGAATTAGGGGCGTTTTCTCAGACAGAATTACCTTTAGCAAGCGCTGTTAATTCAGAATTAATTCAATGGTATCGCTATAATTTAAATTACGATTCAACACAATACCTAGGCGAGCCAAAAGCATTCATCAAAGCATCAACTGAATGGAGTAACGCAGGTTTAGTGCAAGTTAGAGTACCAGCCGAAGATTATAAAATTCCACTGAATGACTTGATTAGTTTTTTAACAGGAGCTACAGATTTACCCGGGTTAAAAGTTGCGATTCGAGCTGCAAATTCAACAGATCCAATAGGCACTATCCAAATTTATGACATACCTGCTACAGGTGAACCTTTAATCACAGGTTTAGAGGGAGCTGAGGTTTCAACAGTTGAATACAAAGATTTTGATGCTGTTCCAGACATACGTTTTTATGTTGTTGGTCCTGTGAATGATGGTACAACTGTAAACGATGCAGTTGGAAATTATTGGTATGGAGCAGATGAATTTCCATTAACTACAGGTATAAACTGGCAAAATTTTTATCTACACAAAAACGGAACTGTAAATACTTCTCAACCTACAAACGATGAAGGATTCAGTATGTATTTGCACAATCCAGATGATCCAATTCGTACCATTGGAGGAGCGAATATGATTGTTAGAACTCCTGACGGTTTACGCGATAGCCAAGGACAATTT
The DNA here is from genome assembly GCA_044372955.1 of Crocinitomicaceae bacterium. Taxonomy (GTDB): domain Bacteria; phylum Bacteroidota; class Bacteroidia; order Flavobacteriales_D; family Crocinitomicaceae; genus UBA952. Next base: position 3,723 of record JBILQY010000020.1, read on the forward strand.
AATTTAGTTGAATGGGCAGAATACACAATGGATCGACCAGGAGTAATTCAATTTGAAACGGAAGTACTTCAAGATACACTTTGTGTTGTTGGTTTTCCAGAGGCAACAATTTATGCTAAATCAAATCCTTCTGGTGTAACTTCTGGTCCTACAGATACAGACTTCTTTGTTCGTGTGGTAGATGTATATCCTGATGGTAGAGAGTTGTATGTAGTTGAAGGATGTGTTAATGCAAGAGCCAGAAATTACGCCCGTTCAATCGTTGAGGGTCAAGAAGATGATAATGCAGTTTTTGAAAACATAAACATCGGTGAGATTTATGAATATTCATTTAGAATGATGCCAATTGGTTACACTTTTGGAAAAGAACATAAAATGAAAATTTTGATTTCTAGTTCAAATTATCCACGTTACCAATCCAATCCAAATTTACCTATCGAGCCAAACGAATTTTTTAGAAGAAGACCTGGAGATGGTAGAACTTACACCTTCGAAGGTCAAGAAATGGCTCCACGTGTGGCTATTAATCGCATTGCTTTCACACCAGAATATGCAACCCGAATCAAATTGCCAATTTTAAATCAACCCTTCGTTAGTCTTAGCGAATCAAAACCTTTAATTTCTGAAGGCGCACAAATGAGTGTTTACCCAAATCCTACTCAAAATGAAGCAATTGTTTATATGAATTATGCCTCTGAATTCAACGTTGCTTTGTACGATTTATCTGGAAAACAAATTTCAAGTACTGATTTTCAAGGTGAACAAACAACGGTAGAATTAAATACACTTAAAAGCGGAATCTATTTAATTACTGTTAAAGATGCTAAAAACGGCAATCAACTAACTTCACGTGTGGTTAAAAACTAAAAACAGATTTATTTCAAAACCTCTTCTTTTTCAGGAGAGGTTTTTTTATGCCTTTAAAAAAGTGAACAGTTTTAGTAAATACTTGTTTCATAAGTTATGAGAAACGAATTAGAGCTTAAAAACCTTCGACCTAAAATCACAGTTGAAGCCAAAGAATCAGCTGAAATCGAATTATTCCAAAATGAAGTTCTACGACCTATTTTGAAGTACCAACATGCGTTGTTTGTAATGGAACTAGAATTCAATCCACTTATTCAGAAAATCTTGTTTCAATCTATCCCTGAAGATAAAAAAAGAATGCAGCTGAAAACTTACCTTATTTCAAGTAAAGAAGTAAAATTTCAGCTTTTAGGTCAAATTTCAGGAATGTTTACAAATGAAGAATTCCAATTTTACAAAAGATTTAAAAAGGAAATTGACAAACGCATTTTTGCGATGTTGATTGATCGAATATTATCGATAAAATCTTAATTTCTAAACCGCCTTCTCGCTAACTACATTAATCGTTTCAGACCAGCCAATCATTTTTTTGCTGTTGCCACAATTGCATTTTTATCGAAACCAACTATTCTTTCAATATCCGATAAACTCGTTTTTTATTGTTTTGGATAAATTCTAGGAAATAAAAACCAGATTCAAGATGTGATAAGTCGAAGCTTTTGGTTTTGATTTCAAACTTATCTACCAATGAATAATTGACATCGTAAATCAAAACGGATTCAACTTCAAAATCAACTATTATCATTCCTTGGCATGGATTGGGATAAATTTGACCAAATTCCCGTGACAAACTTGTTAGTGATGTTGTGGCTAATAATTCTAAATAGGACATGAAAACGCTATCTGTGAAATACGGATCTTGAGGGAAACCACATAAATGGTTAGTATCCCAAATTGAATAAACTTCTACATCGAAAGGGGAAAATGAATTAATCTGAAAAGTTGTGTCATAAATTCCAAGTAAATTTGAAGTAGCGCAGCCTTCAAAGATTAACTTTATTTTGTGCGCAGAAGTGCCATTGTTAAAATATGAAATTTCAATCCTGTCTAATTCTAAATCTGCACCTCTTGCTTTAATCTTTAAATAGGAATTCCCATTTGTAGCGAGTAATTCAACTGTTTGGATTTCAATATATGTTAAACCTTTGAAAGAAAGGGTCAATATTAAAAATAGAATTATATTTTTCATAGTTGTTCATTTCTAACAATAACGAAATTATCTTAGATTAATAGGTGCTAAAACTATTTTTGAAGGATAATTATTAGTGAAAAAGAAAATTCAATTCTTATGATTTTGAAGATAAAGTAAATGTATTATCCTAAACCGCTTTCTCGCTAACTATATTAATCGTCTCAGTCCAGCCAATCATTTTTTTTGCTGTTGCAACAATTGCATTTTTATCGAAGCCACAGTCAGCCCAAAGTTCTTCTTGCGTTCCGTGATGAATATACTGATCTGGAATTCCTAAACGAATCAATTGCGTAGCATATCCTTGATCTGCCATGAACTCAACTACTGCTGAACCAAAACCTCCCATCAAACACCCATCTTCAACCGTAATTACTTTTTTGAACTTTGTAAATACTTCATGCAACATTACCTCATCAATTGGTTTCACAAATCGCATATCGTAATGAGCTGCTGAAACGCCTAAATCTTTCAATTCTTGAATGGCTTCTTGCGCAAAATTTCCAGGATGACCAATAGTTAATATCGCTACGTCTTCACCGTTACTTACTTTGCGGCCAGTTCCAACTTTAATTTCTTTAAAAGGTGTTTTCCATTCAGTCATCACTCCGTTTCCACGCGGATATCGAATAGAGAATGGACCTTTGTTTTCTAATTGAGCAGTGTACATTAAGTTACGCAATTCCTCTTCGTTCATTGGAGCAGAAACGACCATGTTCGGAATCATGCGCATGTAAGCTAAATCGTACGCACCGTGATGTGTTGCACCATCAGCACCAACCAATCCTCCACGGTCTAAACAGAAAACAACGTTTAGGTTTTGAATTGCCACGTCGTGTAACACTTGGTCAAAAGCACGCTGCATGAACGTTGAGTAAATATTGCAAAAAGGTACCAGACCTTGTGTTGCAAGTCCAGCACTAAATGTAACTGCATGTTGCTCTGCAATTCCTACGTCGAAGCTACGTTTTGGCATTGCCTCCATCATTATATTCAAAGAACAACCTGAAGGCATAGCTGGAGTTACCCCCATTATTTTATCGTTTTTCTCCGCCAATTCAACAATTGAATGACCAAATACATCTTGATATTTCGGTGGCTGAGGCGATTTTGGAATAACTTTTACAATCTCACCTGTTTCCTTATTGAAAACTCCTGGTGCGTGCCATTTGGTTGGATTTCCTTCTTCAGAAAATTTATATCCTGCACCTTTTCGTGTGATACAATGCAAGATTTTTGGACCTGGAATATCTTTTAAATCTTCCAAAACTTTTGCTAAACCAATTGCATCTTGTCCGTCAACTGGTCCGAAATAACGAAAATTTAAAGACTCAAATAAATTACTTTGTTTTAATAAACTTCCTTTAAGCGCCTGAGAAACTTTGGAAGCAATCGTTTGCGCATCTGGACCAAATTTGGAGATTTTACCTAATAATTTCCAAACGTCGTCTTTTACTTTATTGTAAGTATGTGAAGTGGTTATGTCTGTTAAATATTCTTTTAATGCTCCAACATTTGGATCGATTGACATACAGTTATCGTTCAGAATCACCAACAAATTTGCATCTTTCTCAAAACCACCGTGATTTAATCCTTCAAACGCCATTCCGCCAGTCATTGCGCCATCACCGATTACTGCGATATGTTGACGATTTTTAAGTCCTTTGTAACGGTTGGCAACTGCCATTCCTAAAGCTGCAGAAATCGACGTAGAAGAGTGACCAACACCAAAGGCATCGTATTCACTTTCAGAACGTTTTGGAAATCCAGAAATTCCACCTTTGATACGATTAGTGTGAAATTGTTCCCGTCTTCCTGTTAAGATTTTATGTCCATAAGCTTGATGTCCTACGTCCCAAACCAATTGGTCTTCAGGTGTATTAAATACATAATGAAGCGCAACAGTAAGTTCAACGACCCCCAAACTAGCACCAAAATGACTGTTTCCAATTTCTGAAATCACATCGACAATGTATTGACGAAGTTCATTGGAAACTTGAGGTAAATCTTCAATTGAGAATTTTTCTCTCAAATCTTTTGGAAACTCTATTTGTTCCAAAAACGGTCCAGCTTTGTAAGGTGTCATAGGCAATGTTATTGCAAAAATAATTCATTTGCGAGTCTTTAACTAACAATCTTACTATTAAAAAGTTCGTTCACCCAAGTAGGCATTTAAAAAACCTTTACGTTCGACTAAAAACACGAAAGAAATATATCCTAAAATAAATGTATTTTGAACTAGAAATTGCGTTACAAATGTATCGAAAGTCAAAAAGGAGGCAAGGTAAAAAAGTCCAATTGCACCTCCGATATAGGCTACAAATTTCTTGGTATTATAAGGAATTGGGTAATATCGTTGACCTAGAATATAGGATGCAATCATTTGCAATGCATAAACCAAAAGTGTCGCCCAAGCACTTGCCATATAGCCATATTTTGGGATAAAAATAACGTTGACTAAAACAGTAATGAGTGCACCACCAATTGCGATGTATGCGCCAAATTTTGTTTTTCCGCTTAATTTGTACCAAATACTTTGATTGTAGTAAATTCCGAGAAAAACATTGGCAAGTAATAAAATAGGCACAACAGAAAGTCCAACCCAGTAGTTTTCGTTTCTAATGAATTGCTTGAAAATATCTATATTCAAAGAAACGGTCAAAAAGACCAAGCAAACAAAAGCAATAAAAAGGTTCATTACTTTTACATAAATGAGGTTGCGGTTTTCGTTCTTCATTTGTGCAAAGAAAAACGGTTCTGCAGCATATCGATACGCCTGAAGGATGATGGTCACCAACATGGCTAATTTATAACAAGCACTATAAATCCCAACTTGATATTCAGCCTCATGTAAAGAACCAGGAACTAAAGGGTCATAAATGATTTGTTTCAATAAAATTCGGTCAATTGTTTCGTTGATAATTCCAGCAAATCCAGCAATTACAAGTGGAAAAGCGTAAATAAACATGATTTTCGCTAATTGCCAATCGAAGGTGAACTTAAGTTTTAAAAACGAATTCATTAAAAACAAAGGCTTAACCAAAGAGGCACAAAGATTAGCAATTAAGATGAACAATACCCCTTCCTCTGGTCGTTTTGGATCAAAAAGATAGAGCATGAAAACTAAATTCAATGCTATATTGACAAGAATGGAGGAGAATTGAATGGTGGCAAACTTAAATGCTTTTTCTTCTGCTCGTAATTTAGCAAGTGGCAAAGCTGTTATAGCATCTATTCCGACTATGATTCCGAGTAATATTATGTATTCATTGTGTCCTTCATAGAGCATGAAAGTAGCAATGTCGTTATTGAAATATAGTAGAATTAAAAAGAACAAAATATTGATTCCAATAACTGTTAAAAGCCCATTATTGAATGTTTTTTGTTTGTCTTGTTCTTCTTGTAAAAAGCGAAAATAAGTGGTTTCCATCCCAAAAGTTAAAAGAACAATTAGAAAAGCTACCCAAGCGTATAATTCAGAAACAACACCGTAATCTGCAGGGTCTGCAAAAACATACGTATAAAGTGGAACCAATAAGTAATTTAGTAAGCGACCAACAATGGAAGATAATCCATAAACGGCAGTTTGTCCTAATAATCGCTTAATTGGATTTGCCATTTACGCTCTAAAATTTGCTTTGCGTTTTTCCAAAAATGCGGTTGTTCCTTCTTTAAATTCTGGTGAACCGAAGCATTTTCCAAATTCCTCGATTTCTGCTTCAAAACCATTTACACCATCTACAAATCCAGCATTAACTGCACGAATTGCAGAAGCGATTGCTAAGGGTGAATTTTGAAGAATTTTATTAGCAATTTCCTCACATTTAGCGATTAGTTCACTTGGTTCAACAACGTGATTTACTAATCCCCATTGTAAAGCTTCATCCGCTTTTATCATTCCTGCTGTGAAAATAAGTTCGTTTGCTTTTCCTTTTCCAACTAACTGCGCCAAACGCTGCGTACCTCCATAACCAGGAATTACCCCTAAAGAAACTTCAGGTAAACCCATTCGAGCATTACTCGAAGCAACACGCAAATGAGCCGCCATGGCTAATTCTAAACCACCACCGAGTGCAAAACCATTTACTGCTGCGATAACTGGAGTAGTTAATTGTTCTACAAAGTTGAAGAGTGTGTTATGTCCATTCAATGCTAATTCTCCTGCTTGTGCGATTGTAAAATGTGCAAATTCTTTAATGTCAGCACCAGCAACAAATGCTTTTTCTCCGCTTCCAGTCAAAATTATTGCACCAATTTCTTTTGCTAAATCAGCTGCTTCAAGGGCAGAATGCAATTCAGCAATTGTTTCTTTATTCAGTGCATTTAATTGTGACGGACGATTAATTGTGATATAAGCAATCCCATTTTGGTGCTCAACGATAAGGTTTTGAAACATGTCTTATGATTTTTGATGCGTTAAAGTTAAATAGATTGAAAGAATGCCAAGCTAAGTAACATGAAAAACTTGACAAATAAAATAGATTATTCATTTAGTAATCCAAAACCAGTAATTTTTTGTGAATTAAAAACTGTAAAAATCAACATTTTAACTTTCCACACGCTTTTCCCTATCTTTGTTGCATGAAAATTGCCATAATTGGCGGAGGTGCAGCAGGTTTTTTTGCGGCATTAACAGCTAAAAAAGAATATCCAAAAGCAGAAGTTACGATTTACGAAAAGGCAGCTAAACCACTGGGGAAAGTTAAAATTTCGGGTGGTGGACGCTGTAATGTAACGCATGCTTGTTCTGAAAATAAATTATTGGCAACCCATTACCCGCGTGGAGAAAATTATTTAAAAAAAGCCTTTGAGCAATTCAATGCGGATTCAACTATTCAATGGTTCAAAGAGCGTGGTGTTGAGATGAAAACCTATCCTGATGGTTGCATTTTTCCTCTTTCAAACGATTCTCAAACGATTATCGATTGCTTTTTATCGGAAGCATCTAAATCGGGTGTTAAAATTTTGTACCAGCAATCGGTTGTTGCAGTAGAAAAAAAAGAGGCGATTTTTACCATTCAAACGCGCGAGGCAAACTATCAAGCTCACCGTTTAATAATTACTATTGGTGGGCAACCCAAGCGCTCAGGCTTAGAGTTCTTAGAAAAAATAGGGCATACGATCGTTGAGCCTGTTCCCTCCCTTTTTACTTTTAATATGCCTGAAAATCCAATCCGAGAACTGATGGGAAACGTGGTTGAAAAAGCGACCGTGAAAGTTGAGGGAACTAAATTAATTGGAAAGGGGCCTTTATTGGTAACGCATTGGGGGATGAGTGGTCCTGCGATTTTACAACTTTCCGCTTGGGGAGCACGTGTTTTGGAGGAAAAAAACTATCATTTTGCTGTTTTAGTCAATTGGTTAAATGAGGTCAAAGAAGAAGATTTGCGCAAATTTATAGATGGAATTGTTAGCGAACATGGTTTCAAAATGATTGGCAATTTGAATCCTTTTCCAGTTACAAACCGTTTGTGGCATTTTCTTTTACAAAAATCAGAGATATTACCCGAAATTCGGTGGAAAGATTTAGGAAAAAAGAACCTGAATAAATTGGTAAACACTTTGCTAAATGATCGTTACGAAGTGAAGGGAAAAACTACTTTCAAAGAAGAATTTGTAACAGCTGGTGGAATTTCCTTACAAGATATTGACATCAAAACGATGGAAAGCAGAAAAGTTCCAGGTTTGTTTTTCGCTGGCGAAGTAATTGATATCGATGGAATTACAGGTGGTTTCAACTTTCAATCTGCATGGACAACAGGTTACATTGCTGGGAAGCACAGTGGAGTAGAAAGTTAAATCATTCTACTTACCTCAGGCTTTAGTTTAAAATTTCATTTTACTAAAAACCTGTGTTCGATTATTAAAATTAGATTCAGACCGCTTAGAAACAATGAGTTACGATTAATACTTTTGAAAGTGTATCGGTTCGTTGGTAATGAAGGTTGTCAACAACATTTTTTTTGTTTTTATAGCTGTTCTAAATGCAATATTTGGATTTATCTATTCAATTTTAACACATAAATCCAATTATAACTAAAAGTACTAAGCTTAATTTATTACATTTTGCCCAACTTTTACATCAAATTCCTATCCTTCAGTAAAAGTGTATTTAAGGAAGTTGTTGGAAGGAAGGGAAGAAACTAAAAGTTTAAAAACTAACACTTCGAGAGCTTCAGTCCTCGAATTCAGTTCCTTAATCTGCAATTATTCCGTTCTAAATTAATAAGCATCTCGTACTTCCGTTCGCAATTCCTAAGCATAATGTACTTCCGTTTGCAATTCGCAATTAAATGGTTCGCAATTAATTTTCACATTTTACTAATACCCTAAAAAGATAATCGAACGGTGGGTTAAATTATTCCTTATCGATACTCAACAGAATGGTTTTTTTAATTTCAGACCAACTAATATCGTGAAAAAGGATAGGTGCTTCTTCATTATCTGCGTCATCGAAATAAGTTAAGCTTTTTCTAACCATAAACTCTGAACCGTCAGGATATTTTTGAAGGTAAAAACCAATCATTTCGTTTATTGAAAATTCGTTTAATAAGAAATAGATATCAATAAAATCCTTAATGCTTCCTCTACCAGCAACTGCATTTACTTTCATTGCTGCAATATCCTTCATTTTCACAAGTCGCAAATTTCCTTCAAGAAGTGAACTTTCCAATAAACGATATTGATAATTCACAAAATCTACTTTGATACCGTTCACAGAACAAATTAGAATGTTTTTAGATTTCTTTATTACTTGAACTGTGCCGAATTTTTTTAAAACTTCTAAAAATAAATCTTCATCAATTTCTGATGCGCCAAATAAATCTATATCTATTGATATTCTATGACCCATTTGAAGTGCGAGAGAAGTGCCACCAACCAAATTGAATTCATCAAATTCACGTTGATTCATTATAAACTCTAAGAGTTCCAGAAGTTCTGCGCTGACTGACTTGTAGTGTAACATCTGAATTCAGATTTATCAATTTTGAAAAAATGAGCGAGAAACGAAAGGGTAACTTTATCGAGTGTTCGTAAACTGGTTGCTATTTGTTTTAGTTCTTCGAATGAGTAAACCTGTTGTAGCAGTTTCCAATCGTTCATCAACCCAAATTCTACGACTTGAAAAACAATCTGTTCTTTGGATTTTTCAAAATTCAATTTATTTCGGTCAACATCCCAAAATAGGTGTGGCGAAAAATCTGATATTTTGATAGCTACGTTCATTCAAACAAAAATACTAAAAAATAGATGTATTCAATGAGGTGAAAATGAATTAAGCAAAGCAAAACCAACAGTTTTATAATCTGCAATTATTCCGTTCTAAATTAATAAGCATCGTGTACGTCCGTTTGCAATTCCTAAGCATAATGCTTATCCGTTCGCAATTCGCAATTAAATGGTTCGCAATTAACTAAGCGATATGCACCTCCGTTCGCAATTCGCAATTCCATCGTTCGCAATTCCTAAGCGGTATGCTTGTCCGTTCGTAATTTGCAATTCTATCGTTCGCAATTCCTAAGCGATATGCACCTCCGTTCGCAATTCGCAATTAAATGGTTCGCAATTAACTAAGCGATATGCACCTCCGTTCGCAATTCGCAATTAAATGGTTCGCAATTAACTAAGCATAATGATTATCCGTTCGCAATTCGCAATTCCATCGTTCGCAATTCCTAACCGGTATGCTTGTCCGTTCGTAATTTGCAATTCCATCGTTCGCAATTCCTAACCGGTATGCTTGTCCGTTCGCAATTCGCAATTAAATGGTTCGCAATTAACTAAGCATAATGATTGTCCGTTCGCAATTCGCAATTAAATGGTTCGCAATTAATTTTTCCTATTTTACCAATACCCTCAAAAATAGTACTTCACTTTCCAATTGTTCGATGCGTTTTTCGTATTGCTCAATGAGTTTTTCGGGCATTAAAACCTGAGATACGGCAATATTTCCTTCCTGAGTTCCGTAATTATTGAAAATATTTTGATGATCAAAACCCAATGCTTCTATAGGGTCAACACCTAAGATAGTGGCAATTTCATTCAAGCGATTGATGGTTAATTGGGTTTCTCCTGTTTCAATTTTGGAGTAAGCACGTGTACTTAATCCCAATTGTTGCGCAACATGTTCTTGTGTAAAATTCTTCAACTCGCGCAATTGTTTCAATTTGATTTCTGGTTGTTGAATCATAGCTTTTAAGAATTAATAGTTCAAATATAGAAATATTTATTCATTATTTGAATTTATAAAACGTAAATAAAAATTAACAGTAGGTAATTTTGAATTAACTTTTAAATTCAAAATGCTTTTAAACGCTAACAATATATTTTGGATAACGATTGATTCCAATTCGGTTTTTCCGTTGAATTTAAATTTCGAATTATTTGATGATTCACAACCAACGTTTCAAGGTCCAGGGATTTATTTCATGTATTATAAAACGGAACTAGTTTACATCGGTTTCTTTTATCCAAAGCAGAAGAATAGAGATGTGCGAAAGGAACGAATGCTGAAAGAAATTGCCGGAATTACGATGCGTGGAAAACAAGTAACGATGAACGCAACATCGAATAAATCATTGGATCAGAGTGTTCATTTGCAAAATATCCCTCGAAAACCAAAAGGAGACTTCCTGACTTCTCGAAAAAGAGTTGAGTATGCTGATAAAAACTGGAGTGAATTTCAACATAATAATTTTCTGAAGGATTTTTCATTCTATTGGTTCAAAGAAGATAAAACACTTGGAAGAACAAGAGATGAACTAAAAGAAGTAACAAAACAACTAATTAACTTTTATAAACCAACGTGCAATGGGAAAATTTTTAAAAATTAAAACTCTGATTCCTTTATTAATATTTTTCTTATTCTCTGTCAGTCAATCATACTCTCAAAATATTATTTCATTTTCTAAACTTAAAGAAAGAGACAATAAGCTATATCTTGGTGAACAAGTATATTCAGGATTAGTAGTTAAAACATTTATAACAAATCAGCCAAAATCGATAACTGAAATAAAAGATGGAATTATAATAGGGAAGGTAATAGAATTTATTGAAGATTTATCATTTGTTTCCTATGCATACCGAGATACTGCTATCATAAACAACATTAATTCACAGATTTTATTTAAAAAGCAAGAACTTGAAAAGGCAATTCAAGATACGGTAAAAACATCTAAAGAACAATATGACTTTCTAAACTACGAAATAGGGGGAAGTGAAAAACTTCTAAAGTTGAAAGAAAAAGATACTGAAGGAAAACTGAATAAAAATAAGAAAGAAATTTATGATAAATATGAACAGTATGTTCAAACAAATAAACATTGCATTCGAAAATTCAATGACATTCAACTTCAAATAAATAATTTAAATCAACAAATAAAATCTGAGAACGATAAGCCAATTTATATTCCTAAAAAATCTATGGAATATAATTTACTGAATAGTCTTAAGGAAGGAAAAGCAATAATTTATGATTCGTTAGGCAATAAATTTGGGGAAGGAGAATTTTTAAATGATAAACAAAACGGTTTATGGACATATTACTATCCAAGTCAATCAAAACTTGCTCAAGGAAATTTTATTTCTGGAGATGGTGGTGATAAAGGAAAAAATGGAGTGCCTAAAAACGGTCGAGAAGGGCAGTGGGTTTTGTATCAAAAAAATGGCAAAATAGATATAGATGCTATTTACAAAAATGGCAAATTAAATGGCATTAGGAAAGTTTATTTTGAGAATGGAAGTATTAAAGAAAATGGTAGTTATCTAGATGGTAAACTAAATGGCAATTACACATTTTATTATGAAAATGGGAAAATCAAAGAAAATTTATTTTATAAAGATGAAAAAATGGATGGAATAAGAAAAATCTATTTTGAAAATGGAAGTCTAAAAGAAAATGGCACATATGTAAATGATCAGGCTTCTGGTCACTTTGTTTTCTACAATGAAAATGGTTCTATTTGGAGTGAGGTTGATTACAAAGAAGGGCAAAAAAACGGTTTAGAAGTTGAATATGATGAGGAAGGCAAAAAAAAAGCAGAATACTATGTTAAGAATGATGTTAAACATGGAAATGAAAAAATATATTTTAAAAACGGGAAATTAAAAGAGGAACGTACTTATAAAATGGGAAAAGATCATGGAAACACTAAGACTTATTATGAATCAGGAGTTCTTCAAACGGACGCCCAATTTGTAAATGGAAAAGCTCACGGAGATCTTGTAACATATTATGAGAATGGAAAAACACACATGAAAGCAAAGTTTGATACAACTTCTTTAGCAGATAATAATCTAATTGGAGATTTTTATGAATATAATGAAGACGGTTCTTTAGAAGTTCATGGGTTTGCTAATCGGTCAGGTCAAATGGATGATAAAACGCCTAAAATAGAAAACAAGATTTCTAATGGCGAATTAAATAAACCATATAAATGTAAATGTTGTAAATCTACTGTAAGCGGTTTAAAGGAAGGGGTCGATAAAGATGGTAATGAATATAATGATTTATATAGGCAAGTTTACGAAGAAGGTAAAATGTTTACATTGTTTGGTTATCAAAATGTTTATGAATATTTTCGGAAAGAAATGTTTAAATACTGTTCTATGA
>JBILQY010000252.1:0-4380 GCA_044372955.1 Crocinitomicaceae bacterium
ACCTGGTTCAGTAAGAAAAGCAGTAGAATTTTATAAAGAAAATAAGTAATGACAGATTTTGATCCAAATGGTGTCGGGATTGCAAATGGAAATATTTTTGGTTTTCCTTACACCGAAGAAGAAGCTACAATTGTTTTAATTCCTATTCCTTGGGATGCAACAGCTTCTTATGGTAAAGGAACGAGTAATGGTCCTAAAGCAATTTTAGATGCTTCAACCCAGCTTGATTTTTTTCATCCAGAATTAGATAAAGCTTATGACACAAAAGTTTTCATGGCTCCAATTTCAGAGGAATGGAAAGAAATCAATGACCATTGTTGTGATTTAAGTCTTGAATACATTTCTTTTTTAGAGGAACAAGGTGAAGAACTTGCATTGAAAAAATTTCAAAAGCATATTGATGAAATAAATTCAGCGCATTTAGCTTTAAAAGAAAATTTAAAACAACGTTGCCTTGGATTATTAGAAAAAGGAAAGATTCCTGCAGTTTTGGGCGGTGAACATTCTACCCCACTTGGATTAATAGAAGCATTGAATGAAAAATATGAACATTTTGGCATTTTACAAATTGATGCACATGCCGATTTAAGAGTTGCTTATGAAGGTTTTGTTCAATCGCATGCAAGTATAATGGATAATGTTTTGAATAATTGCGCTAATATGCAAAAGCTAGTTCAAGTTGGAATTAGGGATATTTCGGAGCGTGAAGTAATTTATAGTATGGAAAATAATCGGATTCAAACTTATTATGACTGGAATATAAAAACAGAACAATTTGCCGGAAAAACTTGGAAAGATCAAGTAGAAGAAATTATTCATCATTTACCTCATAATGTTTACATTTCATTTGATATTGATGGATTACGCCCGGAATTATGTCCAAATACTGGGACTCCGGTCGTTGGTGGTTTTGATTTACAAGAAATTTCTTACTTATTTTTTAAGTTAGTGGCTTCTGGAAGAAAAATTATTGGTTTCGATTTGAATGAAGTAGCGCCAGGAAAAGAAGGTGATTGGGATGCAAACGTTGGAGCAAGAGCTTTATGGCAATTGGTATGTGCGACAGAAAAATCCAGACGAAAAGACATTCAAAAATAAAATTTCAAAATAAAGTCAATTGAATTTTAAAAAGCTTCTTGTTTTATTAACTGTTGGATTTGGAATCCTATTGTTGTTTTCTTTTTTTAAAGTTACTCAGCTGGATTTGTTTCCTTGGTTGAATGTGTTAATAATCAGTTCGCTTGGATTTGTATCATTGCTTTTCAATTTTTTAGTAAAAGGAAAAAGCAAATATGTTCAGATTGGGTTTTTACTTTTTTTTAGTGTTCAAATAATCTTCTGTTTTTTACTTTTGAGAGATGCTGAATTGTTAAAAGCGAATTGGCGTTGGCTTTTTTATCCAATTTCTTTTTTGGTTTTTACCCTAAGCTTTTCTATGATTAGAAGAAAACAAGGTAAATCAAGATTGATATTATTGGTACTTTTAAGTTTTTCATTGCTTTCATTTTTATTGGATTTAAGTTTAAAAACACCTATTTTGTTTTCCATTCAAATGATTTTCTTTGTTCTTTTTGCCATCGGAATGCTTTTCTTTAAAAACAAAGAAAAAGGAAAAACAACACATTTAAATTCAAATTAATATTTCGTTTTAGTTTGTTACATTTGATAAATTTTGAACTATGACGCCACAAACAATTTTAGTTTTAGTATTAATTGGTTTATTCGCTGGGATTTTAAGCGGCTTCGTTGGGGTTGGTGGTGGAATTATAATTGTTCCAGCTTTGGTTTTCTTTTTGGGATTAACTCAACATCAAGCACAAGGAACTAGTTTGTTCGTTTTGGCCATGCCAGTTGTTATTTTTGCCGTTTTAAATTATTGGAAATCAGACAACGTCAATTGGAAATTCGGATTAATTATTGCTTCAACTTTTGTTATTGGAGCTTTTTTAGGATCAAAATTATCGCTTAAATTATCTCCAGGAATGGTGAAGTTAGTTTTTGGTATTTTGTTGGCCTATGTTTCCATTCGTTTAATGATTTCAGGCTATTCAGCAGTTAGTTCCAATGAAGCATAAATTAGATTCCATTATCTCGCAAAAGATTGATAACATTTTTGATAAAATTGTTGGATATCGTGAGTATTTACATCAACATCCAGAATTGTCTTTTCAAGAATATCAAACGATGGATTTTGTTGCTGAGAAATTGGCAGAAATGAATATTCCATTTGAAAAAGGAATTGCAGGTACAGGTGTAGTTGGTTTAATAAAAAATGCTAATCATTTAGAAAATCAAAATTGTGTTGGATTAAGAGCAGATTTAGATGCTTTACCCATTCAAGAACTAAATGATGTGCCCTATAAATCAGTTAATGAAGGCGTAATGCATGCTTGTGGACATGATGTGCATACTTCTGTATTGTTGGGTGCTTCTGAAATATTGAATGATTTAAAAGATGAACTAAAACAACCTGTCAAGTTAATTTTTCAACCTGGTGAGGAAACTCATCCTGGTGGCGCTAGTTTACTAATCGCCGCTGGAGTTTTGGAAAATCCTAAAGTTGACCACATGTTTGGTTTGCATGTATTTCCCGAATTTGAAGCAGGACATTTAGGACTTCGTCCAGGTTTATATATGGCATCAAGTGATGAAATACATGTGTCTATTGAAGGGGTAGGTGGACATGGAGCACTTCCAGAAAAATGTGTAAATCCATTAATGATGGGTGCTGAATTTGTGATTAAAGCTAAAGCATTATTAGTTGACATTTGCCCTGAAAATGTTCCACATGTTTTAAGTTTTGGAAGGTTTGAGGCGCTAGGTTCAACAAATGTAGTTCCTTCAACTTGTGAAATAAAAGGAACTTTTCGCACGATGAATGAGGAATGGCGAACAATTGCACATCAACAACTCGAAGAATTAGCTGCTAACATTTCAATTGCATATCAAGGGAAAATTAACCTTAAAATTTCAAAAGGTTATCCGTTTTTAAAAAATGATGCGACCTTAACAAATCGATTAAAAATTGTTTTTGAGGAAAATTTCGGTTCATCTGTTGTTCATAATTTACCATTGCGAATGACAGCAGAAGATTTTGCGTTTTACAGTCAAAAAGTCCCAGTTGTATTCTTTCGTTTAGGTGTTGCAAATTTCTCTAAAAACATAACTTTTGGTGTTCATCATTCTAGATTTGATATTGACAAAAATGCTATTAGGACAGGTATTCATGCAATGGTTTTAGCTGCTTTACAATGAGAAAAAACTTATTTATTTTATTTAGCCTTTTATTGATTTTCTCTTGTAGTAAAGAAAGTAGAGTAAATAAAAAGTTAGATGGAAATTGGCAAGTTGATTTTGTGAAAATTGGCGATGGTGAAGGGTTTTCTTACAATGATTCAGTTCCAGTTGGAAAATGGTTTTTTAATTCTGAGGGTAATTTAGTTAGCTCTGAGGTGGCATATAAGTACACTAATTTGAATGGGTACACTATAAAAGATACGTTTAAGTTAATTGAAGAATCTTATGTTTTTAATGATCAAGCAGATCGAATTTTTATTAATTCGTTAGCTGATACAATTAACGCTCGAATAATACTTTTAACAAAGAAATCAATGGAAATTGAATACTATGATTTGAATAAATACCGTCTTGTAAGATTCATACTATCAAAGGATTGAGTTGACATTTTATTTTAATACATTAATTTATTTATATTTGTAAAAAAATCAGAATGCGTCAAGCAGTATTAACAATTATTTTACTTTTACTTTTTTCAAATTCTTCCTTTTCGCAAGGATATAATAACCGATGGTCAATTGAATTAAATCCTGGAGTTTCAAATGCTGTAAAGCCATACACTCCTGGTTACTGGTCGAATACAATAGGTTTATATCATATTTCTGCTGGAACACGATTTATGTTTAATAACAAGTATGGATTAAAATGGGATATTGGTTTTGATCGAATTCGTCATGATAAAACAAGTTGGTACAATAACACAGGAACAAGCCAACCTTTTACATCGCATTACGCAAGAACTTCTGTTCAGTTTGTCTTAGATATTGGAAGATTATTGCAGTTTGAAAATTTCTCTGAAAAAACGAGTTTATTGTTCCATACGGGTGGTGGTATGTCTTGGCTTTGGAGTAAGGTTAATCCTGAGACTGATAAAATGGTAAATTTTATGTTTGGATTTGCTCCTCAATATAAAATTAACGAACGTTTCTCAATCACAACAGATGTCTCTTTCGTTTGGCATATCTACCAACAGTATACATGGGATATGTACAACAGCGTTTTTAATCGAGGTTTTGATGGGTTTTAAAAAAACGGAACAATTGGGCTTAATTTTTATTTAGGAAAGTATGGCTCTCACATGGA
>JBILQY010000021.1:0-16073 GCA_044372955.1 Crocinitomicaceae bacterium
ATTTGCTAACTACTTTGTGAATATGAAACCTTATGATGATGCAATTAGACGAGCACAAAGGGAATTATCAGGCGAATCGCTAGCCTTTGTGGCAGCAAGACTAGACAATGATGCTTCGCTTGCATCTGGATACGTGAACAATCAACGCTATACAAAACTATACACCAACGGTCAATTACCAGCCAATAATTTATTAAACCCTTATTCTTGGGCGAAGTTGATTAAAGATTGGAAAGAAGGAAAGTTGAGTAAACAGTAGTTCATTTGAAAATGGAAGTACATACTGCTTAGGAATTGCAAACGGATTAATTGCGAATTGCAAACGGATGTACATACTGCTTAGAAATTGTAAACGGATTTACACAATGCTTAGGAATTGCAAACGGATTAATTGCGAATTTCAAACGGATGTACATAATGCTTAGGAATTGCAAACGGATTAATTGCGAATTGCAAACGGATGTACATACTGCTTAGGAATTGCAAACGGATTAATTGCGAATTGCAAACGGATGTACATACTGCTTAGGAATTGCAAACGGATTAATTGCGTATTGTAAACGGATGTACATACTGCTTAGGAATTGCAAACGGATTAATTGCGTATTGTAAACGGATGTATATACTGCTTTGGAATTGCGAACGGATTAATTGCGAATTGCAAATGTATTTACATACAGCTTAGGAATTGCGAACGCATTAATTGCAAACTGATGTACATACTGCTTAGGAATTTGAAAATTAGTTCATGTATAAACGGTTCAAGATTAAAACAATTCACGAACTCTAAAATTAAGTAAACCCTAAGTTTAATATCGAAAAATTGTAAGTTAACTTAGTGTTAAAAGTACATTTTCTTACCTTTTTTCTGCAAAATATTATATTTCAGGTTTTTAGGTTTGAGTTTTTTTTCTAAATTTAGCCCCTTAACCTTAAATTATTTATATTATGAAGTATGGCGTAAGACACCAAGATACGTATTCTCGTGGAGAATTATTACTAAGAACCTTTTTCGGAGGTTTGTACATTGCATTGCCACATGGCTTAATTTTATTATTTCTTATGCTTTGGTCTAGCATTTTGAATTTAATTACTTTTTGGGCTGTTTTAATTACTGGAAAATTTCCTGAAAGCATGTTTAACTATCAATTAAATCTTCAACGTTGGGGATTAAGAGTTAGTGCAAGATTACAAAACTTAAGCGACGGATACCCCGCTTTTGGACTTTCTGGAAAAGATGACAATACAATGATTGAATTAGAAAGACCAGAAAAAGTGAATAGATTAACTGTTCTTTTAAGAATCATGTTTGGGGGATTGTATGTTATTCTTCCTCATGGAATTTGTTTGATTTTTGTTGTGATTGGAGCTGCATTTGTTCGATTGATTGCATTTTGGGCAGTTTTAATAACTGGAAAATACCCTAAAGGAATGCACGACTACATGGTAGGTTTAATGCGTTGGCAATATAGAATTTCTATCTATATGGGCTATATGACTGATGTTTACCCTCCATTCTCTATGAAAGGAAACGAAGCAGATTTTAATGGTTCATCTTCAAACGATTTGTTGGATAATTAAAATTTACCATCATGAATTGGTACCTACTCGCATTAAAAAAATACGCTACATTTTCTGGACGATCTAGAAGACAAGAATATTGGATGTTTTTTCTTTTTAACTTGATTTTTAGTATTATTCTTGCAATTCTCGACGAAGTACTTGGATTAAAACTAACATCAAGTGGAATTAACAATTCTGGAGTTTTAGGAAGTATTTATTCACTAGCCTTGTTCTTACCTGGTCTAGCTGCAGCTGTTAGAAGATTACACGACACAAATAGAAGTGGTTGGTTCTTACTCTTACCGCTAGCACCTTATGTTTTAATATTTATTGGTGCATTTCTTGGCGGTGCTAGTAGTTTTTTAATGATAATTGGCGGTCTAGCTTTCATAGGTTTAGGTATTCTTTTAATAGTTTGGCTTGCGACAGAAGGTACTTCTGGTGAAAACCAATATGGTCCGGATCCTAAAGGTTCAGATGGTTTTATGAGTAATGAATTATTAGATAACTAAATAGAATTTCAATTCATAAAAAAACCTCCCAAAAGGAGGTTTTTTTATGCTTTAAACTTTCGTTTTCTTTCCTTCCAATCGGTAAGTGTATTGCACCATTACCGTTCTTGGTGCTTCAATTTTTAATGGACGAAGTGAATAGGTTCTATTTAAAATGTTACTTCCAATCAAAGCTAATTTGTGGGTTTCATTGACATTGTATGAAACACGCATATCAAAAATCCAATTTCCAAAGCGATGTGAATTAAAGAAATCCATATAACGCAAATCTTGAAGTAGTTCATTATTGATTGTGATTTCTTCAAAATCCTTGATGATGGCATCCATATTTACCATTTTTGAAAAATACTTAGCGCTCATTCCAATTGATAGTTTCTTATCGTAAACAAACTCAGCATCTAGTTTTACATTATGTAAAAAACGATATTTCAAAATTCCGTTTGAAGGATCTAACGAGGTAGAATTATAAGTAAATACACGATTTAATGAATCTGTTGCGTAGACTAAATCAGGAGAAAGTGTTTTTGGCACAATATAGTTATATCCCAATAAAAACGTCATTTCTGATTTCTTAGTCACTTTTGCACCACCTACAAAGGAAGCGTCAATTCCTGTGACACGCGATTCACCTGTATTTAAAAACATAAAACCAGCGCTTTTTCCCATTGATTGAACATCCGTTAATTCGTTCCAAATTCCAAACATGTATTCAATTGTATTTTGATATTCCTGCCAGAAAACCGCGACATCCAAATAACCCATCAACCCACCTAATTTTAAACCTTGTTTGATTCCAACCTCTGCATTCCAACTACTTTCGGGTTTCAAATTTGGATTTGGGAAAACACCAAAATTTCCAACACCTGTTCGAATGAATCTTTCAGTAATTGTAGGGAAACGATAACCTTGACCATAAGAAGTTCTCAAATAGGTTTCTTGATACAATTTCAAACTTGCACCTGCACGGAAAATCGGCTTCATTGCTGTAACTGTATCATTCAATCTAAAATACTCTAAACGTCCACCAGCAGACATATTCAACGACTTATTATACTTACTTTCAACTTGTGTGTATGCCGAAATATTCAATAATTGGTTGTTTGGTGAACCTGAACCTGCGTAAATATTTGCGAAAGAATTAGTGTAAGTGCTTGTAATTCCTCCGATAAAATCCAAATTTTTTAAATCTGGGTAACTCTTCTGAAACATATAATCACCATAATACGTCGTAGCTCGATTGGATTGATTGGCACTCATTTCATTGTCGACATGTAAAATACGAGTACGCAAAGAATGTTTTCCATCCGTCTGAGTGAAAAAGTTAAAATAGGGGTCAACGTTAAAAATGAACTGATCTTGCATGAAAATTGCACCTGGATAAGCTCTAAACAAACCTGAAGAATCGTTTAGCCAAGCCAACGGCATAACTGTATGCATCAACATAAAGTTTCCATTCATACCATAGTTGAGTCCTTTCACTTTTTTAGAACGGTAACGCAAATTAAAATTTAAACGTCCACGCTTAGAAATCATTTCGCTCTCTGTAAAATTCGTAATCGTATCTGGAAAAACAGTCGCAACAATTGAATCGGTAATTGGAGGACCAATGTAACCATGATCGATATTTACATTTCCACCAACAACCACATCTAAATTTCCAAACATTTGTGAATGCAAGAAATTCATTCCGTGGATTCCCGGATATTGCGTCCACCATTTCGCATTTGGGTGATTTGGTGTTGAATAAGCACCAGAATAAACGTTGATTTTTGTGAGTGGTTTAGCTGTTGGATAGGCCGTTCTTATATGAATTGAACCTGATAAAGCAGAACTTCCAGATAAAACAGACGCAGCTCCTTTAATTACTTCAATTTGACTGATATTTTCTACAGGAATAAAGCCCCATTCTGGTTTGCCAGCATCCCCTGAAAGCATTGGCATATCGTCAACAATTACAGAAACCTTTGAACCAACTCCAAAAGTAAAACCACTTCCTCCACGGATTTGAGGCTCGCCATCTAAAATATTTAAACCAGGAGTTTGATCTAAAGCTGTTTCAATGCTGCGTGTGTTTTTATTCTCAATTAACTCCGGTTTGAGCACAATCATTGTAACCGTTTGCTCTTCAATTGGTTTGTTGAATCGACCAACTTTTACATCTACTTGTTGCAATTCTTTAATGAAAGAAGTTAAAACAATATCAAGGTTTACCGTCTGATTTTCAAACACTTGAACCGTTAAAGTGTCGGGATTCATACTTGTAAATCGACAAACTAACTTACAGGTTCCTGCTGGAACCTCTAACAAATACTTCCCATTAGCATCGGTTAATGCTCCTATTGTAACATCCTTCCGATAGATAACAGCTGCACCAGGTAACGCAACGCCTTTTTCATCGCGCACTACACCTGTTATTTTTCCATTCTGAGCAATCGAAAAATTACTGAGAACAAGAAAAATAATAGCAACAAAATGTTGGATCTTCAAATTACGGAACTAAAATTTTAACTACTGAATCGCCCGATTTAAGAAAATGAATCCCTTTGTTCAGACTCATTCCATTTAGCGTGTTTAAGTTGCCAACTTTTTCGCTAGCACCAGCCAAATTGATCAATTCGTAAGTCGCATCAGCACCTTTAATTGTTAAACCATTCTCAACAGAATAGTAGGCTTTGAAAGTAGTAGTAACTTGCTCATTTAAACCAACTGAATTATAAATCAATTCAATATCATCTAATAGAACCTCATCATTTGCTGAACCTCCACCTGGAGTTGAACTTGTTGCAAACGTCACTAAAATATATTCAACACTTATTGCCGGTACTTGCGCTTCGTATACAAATGGAACTGATTTTCGAACCCAATTCCCCCCAGTTGCTCCATAATTTAACTCTGCTCTGGCAGCTGTATGCGGTTCAGAATTTGCATCAATTGGATCTCTAAAATCGTAACTGTCATGTAAAATTGCATGCACTCGTGCTTGATGATTATTGTTTACTGGAGTGAATTTTACCCAAAAAACAATTGAATCAGGTTGGGCAGTTAACGCTTCTGAAAAATTTGCATCTGAAGTTTTTGTGAAATTAAAATTGTCAGGACTGCTTGCTGTTGAACTTCCCATATTTACTTGACCTACTGTTAAAAGACCATTTGCAACAATTCCAAGTGTACTTTTCGCATAAATTCTTGCACAGTAAGTCCCTGAAGCACCTGAACGAATAGAAGTTGATCTTCCTACTTGTTGTGAACCAAAAGAAGCCAAACCACCTGTTCCTGTCTTGAAAGAATTCCAATTTGTTGGCTCTTCAGTTGATTGTCCAACATTATCCCAAGACTCCATATTTGAGTTGCCAATTTGTTGTTGAGCAAACACGCTAAGGCTTGAAAATAGAAAGATATTTAAGGTAATTTTTCTCATAATTTTGGTTTTATTAAAACAAATATATAGAAAAACTCACGAAACCTTAATCTTAAATTATTAACATCGCAACGTTTGAAATGATTACTTTTGCTTATGCATTTTAGTCAAATAGATACTTCTGTTGAGCTTCCAATCATGGAACAATTCTATACCATTCAAGGTGAAGGGCATCATTCTGGAAGAGCAGCTTACTTCATTCGAATTGCAGGATGCGACGTTGGTTGTGTGTGGTGTGATGTGAAAGAAAGTTGGGATTCGCAAGTTCATCCGTTGGTTCAAATTTCAGATTTAGTAAAAGCTGTGAAGGAAAACAACGCTGATTTTGTGGTGATTACTGGCGGTGAACCTGCTATGTATGACTTAACAACTTTAGTAAACGAATTAAAAGCAAACCAAATTGAAGTAGCGATTGAAACATCCGGTTGCTATGAACTTGCTGGAAATGTAGATTGGTATTGCTTCTCACCTAAAAAATTCAAAGCTCCAACAGCAGAAGCTTACACGAAAGCAAGTGAACTTAAAGTGGTGATTTTTCATCCTTCAGATTTACTTTGGGCGGAGACACATGCTGCAAAAGTGAATGAAAATTGCGTTCTATTTCTTCAACCTGAATGGAGTAAACAAGAAAAACTACTTCCCGAAATAATTGACTATGTGAAAAGTAACCAAAAATGGCGCATTTCGTTACAGACACATAAATTCATGCAAATTCCTTAAAACTAATTCATGCTTAAAATTTTATCAATCCTATTCTTCAGTGTACTTTTTGTAGGCTGCTCGACCGCACAATTCCCCTACTCTACTTCTAATAAAAAAGCAATCAAATTATTTGAAGAGGCGCAAAAAGCACCCGAAGTTTATTACGACCAACAGAAAGGACCGAACTATTTAAAAGGAATTGAAATTGCTAATCAAGCACTCGAAAAAGACGCTAATTTTTGGGAAGCACATTTGTTAATTGCTGAATTATACGAACGCAGCAACGACTTCAAAAATGCAATTATACATTATAAACGTGCTTTAGAAATCGACCCAAATCACAGTGTTAGTGGAGCAACTTTGTATTATTTATCAGCTGTTCAACTAGCTATCGGTCAATACGATGAGGCCAATCAAAATATAGAACGATTTTTACGCAATCCCAATGCAAGTGATCAATTGATTGGTTTAGCTCGACAAATTCAAGCGAATGCAAAATTTGCCAAAAATGCCATTCAAAATCCGAAATCCTATAAGCTGATTAATGTTGGTCCAGGAATCAATACAGCTAATCCAGAATATTATCCGACAATGAAAATTGATGGTAAAACGATTTTCTTCACCCGTCAAATTAATGATTCAAGAGTAGAAAATTACAATTACCAAGAAGATTTCTTTATTTCAAATTTGGAAGAAAAAAATACGTGGGGAGCATCTTTTCCAATGCCACCAAATGTAAATACGACCAATAATGAAGGGGCACCAACTATTGCACCTGACGGGAAAAGCTTGATTTTTGTTGGTTGTTCGGATGAATCAGGAATTTATTACGGTGAAAATCGCGAAGGAAAAGGAAGTTGTGATTTGTTTTTTACACAGAAAATTGGAAACAAATGGACAAACCCTATTAATTTACCTGGAAATGTAAACACCTCACATTGGGAAACTCAACCCTCTCTTTCGGCTGATGGGAAAACACTTTATTTTATTCGAGGTTTACGCAATCGTGATGGAAAAAGAGATGCGGATATTTATGTTTCCTATTTACAACAAGATGGAACTTGGGGAACAGCACAGCGTTTACCAAACACGGTTAACACACCTTATGCAGAAGAATCGGTTTGCATTCACCCTGATGGACGTACACTTTATTTTGCTTCACGTGGACATGTCGGAATGGGTGGATCCGATTTATTTGTTTCAAGAATGGATGATAATGGAAATTGGTCAAAACCTGAAAATTTAGGTTATCCAATCAATACCGTTTATGATGAAAATTCATTACTAGTTTCTCCCCATGGTGACATCGCTTTTTTAGCTTCAAATCGCGCAGGAGGTTATGGAGATTTGGATATTTATTACTTTGAACTTCCTGAGGAATTACGACCAGTAAAAACTTTGTACTTTGATGGACGTGTGTTTGATGCTGTAACGAAAAATTCAATTCCTGGACATTTCCAATTAACGGATTTAAAAACGGGAAAAGTGATGATTATCTCTGACGCAAATAAAGTGGATGGTACATTTATGGTTGCGTTGCCTATCAATCGCGAGTATGCGATTAGCGTTACTTACCCTGGTTATTTTCCTTATACCTTAAATTTTAACCTGTTGATTCCTGATGGAAAAGATAGCTACCATTTAGATGTTCCACTAAATCCTGAAACAAGTCAACAAGAAAATGTATTGGCAAACGTCTTTTTTGATTTAGGAAAATCAACACTTCGTCCAGAATCGAAAGTAGAATTGAATGACTTTGTAGCCTATTTGAAGAAAAATCCAAAAATTAAAATTGAATTAGGAGGTCACACCGATTCACGAGGTAACAAAGACGAAAACTTAAAACTTTCGAATGATCGTGCGAAAACTGTTTACGATTATTTAATTGCCAATGGTGTTCTTGCTAATCGTTTATCGTACAAAGGTTTTGGTTCAACTCAGCCAATTTATACGGATGAGGCAATTTCGAAATTAAACTCTGATATTGAAAAAGAACAAGCGCATCAAAAAAATCGACGTACAGTTTATACCATTTTACCATGAAGCACTTCTTACGCTTAATTCGAGTTGTAAATCTTTTTATTATTGTACTGACAATGATTGGAGTAGCCTTCAATCTTTTGCGTACAAATGACTATTTAATGGTCGATTTTCACCTCTTAAATTATTCACTTTTGATTTTCTCAACCGTTATCATTGCCGCTGCTGGAAATATGATTAACGATTATTTTGATGTCAAAGCGGATCGAATTAATAAACCAAAGAAACTAATCATTTCTAAATACTTAAAAAAAAGGTGGGCAATTGTGATTCATTGGATTTTGAATTTAGTTGCTGTTTTTATTTCAATACTTTTATCCATCCGTTACAGTAGCTTTTTGTTCGTCTTTATTCACTTGATTTCGATGAATTTACTTTGGTTTTACAGTGTGTATTTCAAAAAGAAATTACTAGTCGGAAATGTTATCATTGCTTTGCTAACTGCGCTCGTTCCTTTGCTTTCGGTTTGGTATTTCAAAGTTGTAAATGAAAGTTCTGCGCCATTTTCACCTTATCACCAAGACACTTGGTCCACTTATTTAGATTATTCATTCATTTACTTTTTCGCAGTTTCCGCCTTCTTTCAAAACCTTGCACGCGAAATTTCTAAAGACATTCAGGATGTTGTTGGCGATAAATTGATACATGTGTATTCCTTACCAATGAAACTCGGTGAACGCAAAGCAGGTTTGATATCGGTTGCAATTTTACAGCTACCATTAATCATCGGAATTGTTTCAATTACGCAAGACTGGATAGAAGTTAATCTAATTTCTGGTTTTTTATTGTTGATTTCTGCATTACTTAATTTAGCATGTTTAGTGCTATTTGTAATTCGTAAACCATTTCCTTTTGAATTAATCAATACCATCATCAAATGGAGTATGTTGGTTGGAATTAGTGCTTTATTTACCAATGCTTTATGAGTATAATTTTAGGTTCGAGTTCTCCACGCAGAAAAGAGCTATTGGCAGCTTTAGGTTTTGAATTTACCACTTTAAACCCAGATATCGACGAATCGTTTTCTGATGATATGCCCGTTGAACAAGTGGCTGCTTACCTTGCCGAACAGAAAGCAAACGCACTCAAAAATCAACTTCAAAAAGACGATTTATTGATTTGTTCTGATACAGTCGTTGTGTTAAATAATCAAATTCTTGGGAAACCAACAGACGCACAAAACGCTTTTGAAATACTGAGACAACTTTCTGGTAATACGCACAAAGTGATTACAGGTGTGGCACTAAAATCCATTGATAAAACAAGCGTCTTTTCTGTTGAAACAAGCGTAAGTTTTAGTGAATTAAGCGATGAACAAATTCGTTATTACATCGAAAATTTTCATCCATTTGACAAAGCCGGTTCCTATGGAATTCAGGATTGGATTGGATTAATTGGTGTTAAAAAGATAGAAGGCTCTTATACAAATGTTATGGGATTGCCAACATGCGAGTTGTATGAGGCGATTATGGAATTTAGAACTAAAACATAAAGAGAAAAGTTCGGATTTGAGAAGTTTAAATTTTAAATGGAAGAATTTGAAATTTGGATTTACGAATGGGAAAATCAATGTCTGCTAACTAATTTCATAAAGTAACTCATTTAGTTTTAAAATACTATTTTTAAGCCCTAAACTTAAACAACTAGTATGAAAGTAAAAACTGTAAAACCCTATACCTTAGAAGAAATCAAAGGTAAAATCGAGCAAAATTTCCCAGAATACAAAGTCTTTTTCAAAACACCAAAAATGTTGGTTGTAGAGCAAACGCCAAGTATTGGTGCAATCTTTATGGGTGAGAAAAAGAATTATGTTCGCATTTTAGAAGGTTGGCCAAGTATGGGTAAACAAATGTTATTTGCTGGTTCAATTTTGTTGTTCGGTATTCTTATTCCTTTTATTTATTGGCATTTTACAGTACTTGTAAAACAAAAAGCATTAACTAAAAAAATTGGTGCTTTTATTGACCAAGAATATGGTACGGGAAGCAAAGTCAATGATAATAAAGAGTTGATTGATTAGTTTTAACATTTAATCCTTTATTTACTGTAAACAAATTTGAATCGGAAGTACCATTTTTACATTTACGGTTTTACCTTTTTCTTTTCCAGGTATCCATCTTGGCATTTGTTTTACCAATCTTATAGCTTCTTGATTGAATTCGATGGCATTATTAATTCCTTTTGCAATGCTAACTTTTTCTATTTCCCCCGTTTTTGTTACAACGAATTGGACATAAATACGACTATTAAAAGCTGTATCAAAAAGTGATTTTGGATAGCGGAGATTTTGATTAATGAATTTAATCATTTCTTTCATTCCTCCTGGGAATTCTGGCATTACCTCCGCATAAGAAAGAATTTCATCTTCTGGAGGCCCTGGCATTGGTTCAGGTCCAGGTATAGGGTTATGTTCATAGCTAATTCCACCAGCTATTGGAGGTTCAGGTTCAGGTCTTTGATTTGTAGAGACTTCAACTAAAACTTCCATTGGAGATTTATCTATTTTTTGCTTTTTATGTTCAATTGAAGAAGCCGTTTTAATAGTGTCTTTGATTACTTTTCCCAATACCAGTTCATTTTTTAATTCTATTTCTGGTTTTTGTTTTGGCTTTACAGTAGCTGGGGACGTTTCGCAAGATTGAAATAAACTTGAGCAAACAATCGCCAATATTAAAAAGGCTTGGGGACGAAATCGAGGTTGACTAATGATGTTTATTAATTCTGGGAGGTCTTCTTCTTTGATATCAAATTGTTGTTGATTCATTCTACCACAAACAGAACCGTTGGGATGCTCGAGCAAATAAGCAATGATTTCCGCCCTACTTTTTTGGGTAAAATCCACAACCGATTTATCACATTGGTTGCAATGACGTGCATGAAGTTTTATTCGCATGTTATCCCAATTCGCGGGACAAGGCTCCAATATTTTAATTTTCATTGGTTCGTTTTTAGTTTACCTACCAATTATCACGCCTAAAAAATGTGCTATTAACTTTCAAGAAAATCCTTTAATTGTTGAAGCAACGCAGTATTTGATTTCGGGAAAGAAATCTTCAAAAAACACTCATTGTCAAATTCTTGTGAAATAATCAACACTGCATGACTTTTGATAATTTTCATTATTTGAGGCATTTGCTCGTAAGAAAAATGAAATTCAAGAACTTGTGCGTCTTCTTGTTCTATAATGGTTGCTGCCTCCAAAGCTTCTTTTGCAGCTGTGCGGTAAGCAGTGATTAAACCGCCTACACCTAAATTTGTTCCGCCATAATAACGCACAACTGCAATTAAGATATTCGTCAAATCAAATGATTGAATTTGTCCTAAAATCGGTGGTCCAGCAGAATTAGAAGGTTCACCGTCGTCGCTGGCTCGGAACACTTTTTTGTCACTTCCGAATCGAAATGCGTAACAAACATGAACTGCTTGATGGTGTTCTTTTCTGTAAGAATTCAAATATGCTTTCGCCTCTTCTTCTGTTTTACAAGGCTGCGCAAAAGCCAAAAATTTTGAACCCTTTTCTTTGTAGAAACCTTCGCTTATAGCTGCAATAGTTAAGTATTTTGACACTAAAAATGAGATTGATTTAGAAAGGTTCTGTTGCAATATCAATTAAAAAAGATTTTACTTCTTCTTCACTTACCTCAAAACCAGGGAGAAAATCTACTTCTTCACTGTAATCAATATCCGCGAAATATGCTAATTGACCTTTAAAAAGTTTTCTATTGAAATAACTATTGAAAAATAATTCTTCAGCTTTTGAAGCAATTTGATCAAACGAAAAATAGTCCTTTAAAATAAAATATAAATCGACATAATCTTTCCATTTATTTCTACCTCCAAGTGCAAAGGCTTTCATTGCACCAAGTGTTAACAAATCTGGCATTTTAATCTCTGGAATAAACTTAGAGGACGGCTGAATTGGGAAATTAAAATGAAAAAACGTTAGTTTAACTCCATTCATCAAAAGATGTAATTGATTAGAATCTCGGTATATTAATCTGTACTTATAATCAGCTTTTGAATCTAACTTTCTTAAAACATCAACTGGGTTAAAAGGTTTCTCACAAAATAAATCGAAATCGATAGACATTCGATGTCCAATATGTAAGGCTATTGCGGTTCCACCAACTAAGTAATACTTTCTTTTAAATTCATTAATTAGCGATAAAAGCTCCTTTTGTTCATTGCTTAATATTTCTAGGTGCATGTTTGTCGAAGTAAAGCTTAAATAAATTTCTATTCAAATCATTGTAGTTATTCCTTACTACTTTATTGGGGTTATCAAACGATTCTTTATTGTTCTTGTAAAATATTTGCGCAACTTTTTCAATACCAACAACTTCTAACATTTCTTTGACACTAGAATAGTCACCATAATTAATAATATATTCAACTAAAACATCTAGTGAAACATCTTTTATTTTGTCCTTGGGGATATGCCAAAACAAATCTTGATGCTTTTCCAAAAAGGCTTTAATTGCTTCTTGATTTTCCATATAACTAAGTTAATACAATTCAATGAATTGCAAAGGAATGTTCGTTGAATTTTAACGCAAAAAGCCACTCACCTCTTCAGTAAATGGCTTTTGCTACTAAACCTTTTTTGGTTTTCCAAAAAACTGACGCATCAGTTATCAAATGCTATCCTAACCTTAAAACCTAAGTTTGATTGTAAAATTGAAATTCAGATTAATATAAAAATCTGTTAGACAAGACGTTTTCTTGAAAATTTAGCGGGCTAAATTGAGAGAAAACAACGCAGTATAACTGGTTTTTATGTAAAGATTAGCAGTTTTCCGCTGATAAACAACGATTTACTTCAAAACTCTTTCTTGATTTATCCCGATAAATCTTCAAAAGTATTTTTCGTAACTCATTGATTATAAGCGGTCTGAATCCAATTTTAATAATCCAACTAAGGTTTAAACTATATGATTGGAAAACCAAGAAGATTACTGAAGTTTTAATTTGTTTAAAGAAATTAAGTTTGTTTTGACGTTTCAAAAAGTATGTTCAGCAATCTTTAATAATTGAAATATTGTTCCACAAAGTTGGCGCTTTTCATCTTTTGATAATAGAATTCAAATCAGCGAAAAAAATGATAAAAGTCAAGTTGTTACTTTAACCTAATTCCGATAACATTTGGCAATTTCCAAAAGTTTACATTATCATCGCGCTCGTAAGTTGAAGAAACATAGCTTCCTACTTTCTCGATACAATGTCCATTCACGTCGATAAGTAAACTTGTTTCTGGTCCACCTTCTAAATAAATAGCGTTCGTCAAACCATACGGCATGTCTTTCATAAAGCGAATCATTTGATTGTGGGTATATGGAGAACGACAAAAAATTAGGTAAAACCATCCTTTGGAATCTTGAGCCGCTACCATCATACTACACGATTGATTGCGTTTGTTCCATGCCATTGCAACACCATCACAGTTTATCATTCGCAAGCCTTGGGCAAAACCATGAAAATCATTCTTGCGGCTTTGAAAACTTTCACAACCTAAATCTAAGATTTCAATGTTTTGATGTTTACTAGTATCTGTTGCTCCAACCGCAATCATAGAACGATAATATTCACGCAACACACCATTATTCACATGGTCTTTTGTTCCCAAGTAACCTTTACTCATCAACGGCTTACTTAAATCATACATGCCCGCGTTGAAAACAACATTTAATCGAAAAGTATCTGCCCAATCATAAAGCGTTCGTGATTTACGGTCATAAGCAGTTGCTGCGTGAATGCCAAAATCAAAGAATTTTGGATCTATTCTAAGAATACTAATTTTGGAATCTCCAACAACGGATTTAATTGGCGCTTTTATTTCTCGGTATTCCATTCCTTTGGTCAAAACTGTCCAATCTGAATAATCAGGAGTCAATAAATCTGCTTGTCCTTGAACTGAAATTCCTGAAAGGAAAAAAAGAAAAATCTTAAACCACTTCATTCCAATCAAATTTTTGTTTTTTGAAAGGAAACAAGTCAAAAAGCTCGCCAGAATAATAGAACTGAAAACCTATTGCGCCAAACGTATATGGTTTGTCTTTAATCATAATCGTTGAACCGCCCACTTTAGGATTTGATTTTGGAACCGATTGTGGGTAGCCAACATTAAATAAAGTCACCAAAATCTCTGGACGATTGTCTATTGGAAATCCAGCCTTTTCCCATTGAATTTTCACTTGTTTTAAAAATACTGCCGCATATAAGTACGAATAATAGTGATTTCTGTAAGAAGTCAAGCGTGAAATTCGTTCCGTTTGTGGATCACCTGTTTTGAAATCAAGGAGTTTTTCATACTTTTTACCAAGGTAATAGATGCTAGATGGATCCTTCAAATGCGTTTCAATATTTCTAGCAGTATGTTCTTTAATGCCAGTTACACCAAAGGAATACATCGATTCGACCGAAAGAATTTTAAGTGGGGAAATCCATTTTTTGTATGCTTCGCGATTCGAATTAAACAAGCGAATTTGTTCACCAACCAAGCATGCAACAATCAAACGTGATTCAACACCGGTAACTTCTGCAGCAGAATCGATTAATTGTTTGTCTTTTGCAACAGCGATTTTGAAATCTTGCCATTCGGAGATATTCATCCACTCAAAAACACTCAATTTGGAATAATCATTTTTCTTGTTTCTATTCTTTTTTAAGGCTTTGATTTCAGCTTTATAGGCCGCATTGTCTTTTAGTTGAATATCTACCGCATCCAGCATACGCAAGACTTCCACATTGTTGTTTGACTTTCGCCATGCGTTCAAGATGTACTGTGCATTTTTGGGATGATAGCGATTCAGAACTAAGATTCGCTCCAAAGATTCGTAACGCAATTGCTTTACTTCTTCCCTACTCATTGAATAAGCCTGGTTGTATTTTCCTTTGATAGATTGAAAATAGCGATTGTTAACATCCACACTCCCCTTCTGATCGGTCAATCTAAATTTAATTGCAACATAGGATGCGGTGAGAAAAAAACCAATACCTGCGAACGCAAAAACAATGGTAAAAAATGGTATCTTGAACCAACGACTGTTAAAAAGCTTCTTCAATGTCAAAATTTTAGTGCGCAAATTTAAAAGAAATAAACAAGGGAAGAGGTAAAACTAAATTCAGAATTTATTTTTTCGTTGTAATGATTTTATAATTAATTTCGCATCGTCTCTAAGGGGTGTCCGCCAGCTGGCGGACTGAGATTATACCCATTGAACCTGTAAGGTAATGCTTGCGCAGGGAAGATGACTGAGCTAATTTTATATTGTATAAATTTCAAGAATTAGCCCCTTGTTCTTGTTTAATTTTTTTAAAAAATGAAAACAAGACTTTTTTTAATCGGCGTTTTTTATGCTTTAAGTTTTAATTTTTTCGCACAGAATAGTCTGTTCGGAACAGTAATTGATCAATCTGGAAATCCAATTCCAGGAACAAATGTCACCATTGAAGGTGGGATTTACAACACGTACACGGACCAAAATGGAAAATTTTTGTTCAACAACATTCCAAGTCAAGTTGTATTCTTAATTTTCGAAACACCAGGGTTATTCACTTCTAAAAAGGAGGTTAAACCATCTGAATTTAATTCACCTATCCAGATTACCTTATATTCCAATACCAAAAATTTAGAGGAAGTTCAAGTGGTTTCAACGCGTTCGTTTGAGCAATCAACTTCTGCATCAACAATAAAACGAACGAATCCAATTGAAAAAAACAATTTTGGACAAGACATTCCAACGCTTTTAGAAGCAAGCCCTTCGGTTGTTACAACTTCCGATGCTGGTACAGGAATTGGATATTCAGGAATCAGAATTCGAGGTGTAGATGCCTCACGA
>JBILQY010000022.1:0-16059 GCA_044372955.1 Crocinitomicaceae bacterium
AACTTTAGTTACAGCAGTTGTGAAAGCTGAATTATTACCTGCATTATCTGATCCTTACACAGAGCTTACAGTTTTCGCTCCAACTAATGCTGCATTTAATGCATTAGCTACAGCACTTGGAACGGATTTAAATGGAATATTAGCTTTACCAAATCTTGCTGATGTTTTATTATACCATGTTACCGAAGGAAATGTTGTTTCTGGTGATTTAACGAACGGAAGCGTTGAAATGTTAAATGGTGATGATGTTGTAGTTGACATTACAAATGGAGTTCAAATTAATGATGCAAATGTTACAACAGCAAACGTTGAGGCTGATAATGGAGTTGTTCATATCATCGATGCTGTTTTATTACCAACATCAGGATTGAATGAAACATCGACTTTGGTAACAATTTCAACTTATCCAAATCCGGCAATAGAAACAATTAAAATCAACAACATCGAAAATGCATCTTTTGAAATTATCGATATGTTAGGTTCAACTGTGAAAGCAGGTAAATTAACAAACAACGAAATCAATGTTGAATCTTTGACAAACGGAACATATATGATTCGTTTAAGTGACAACGCGAACATTTACCAAGGAAGATTTATCAAAAGATAATATTACACCTCATAACAGAAAGCTCAACGAAAGTTGGGCTTTTTTTTTGATTCATTTTTGAAGAAAAACTGAAATTAAAGTGGTTTTAAGAGTTGTCTCTAAAAAAGGATTCTATCATTCATATTGGTTTTCTTCTAACCAATTGACAATCATTTCATCAGTTAATAACTTACCGAAAATACGATAATGTGAATCGAGGAGTGGATTTTTGGTTGAAATATTTTCCTTCATCACACCAAGATCTGGATAGTAGTAATTTGAATGGATGAAACTAATTGTTTTTCCTTCCACCAATACAAAACCCACATGTGTATCCAAACCCACTAGATACAGTCCATTTCCTTTATTGATTAGGTATTTTTTTATTTCTGATATCGGTCTGTCAGTAAATCGTTTTAAATCGTTTGGCGCAAGTTTCTTTATAAATACTTCCGATGCTGATTGCGCCCATTTTATTCTTGGAAGTTGGAATCCAACATCTTCTAAAACGGTTGTTACAAAGTAGCCGCAAGCAATTTCTCCTTTTTTAGGAGTTCGGGTAGTGCCATTAAAATCCCATTTAGTTCCATACCACTGAACGAAAACGTCATTTGTCAAAACATTCAACAAATAAGTTCGTGCATCATCAATAATTTGGGTTTTATTTTTTTCATTCGAATTTGAATAAGCTATCTGGTAACGCTCTTTTTTAGTTTTAATTTCCTTTAAAAGGGTTGAATAGTCTTTTTCTTTGGTTTGACCTTGACAAGCTAAAAAGAGAAAAGATAAGGCTGTTAAGAGTATTAATTTCATTCTTAAAGAACGAAGCTTACATTTAATTATTGAAAAAAAAGTTTTACGATTTTATTTAAGAAAATTTTTGAGTGTTTACTACTCACATTATCTGCACACACACAGGCTATTTTTTCAAGTTTGTGTATATTAACCTTAGGCTACTTAAATCTTAAAAAAGAGCTTAATTTGTCGCTTTTCTTTAATCATTACAGTGCATTTCTAAACACAAAGCTTTCCGCATCCCTTGGGGCGATTTACAACTTGCTACCAACTTCCACCAGAACCACCACCACCAAAGCTTCCGCCACCGAAGCCACCAAATCCACCGCCACCGCTTGAACCACCGCCACCACCAAATCCTCCGCGACCAATACTTCCCCAGAAAAGTCCACTTGCGATTGAAGAACCTAGACCGTCACCACCGCCACGACCGCCTTTTTTAATTAGAACGATTACTATGATAATAATCAATAACACGAGCAATAATCCTCCTACAAAACCAATTTCTTGTTTATTCTTTTTTCTGTACTGGTTTGAATTATATTTTCCTTTGGATAAATCAGAAAGGACATCTATAGCTTGTTTAATTCCTTGAAAATAATTGTCTTGCTTAAAATTAGGCAAGATTTCATTATTTACTATTTCAAATGTAATTCCAGATGGAACTGCACCAGTTAAACCTCTACCAACACTAATAAATACCTCTCTCTTTTTGGTTGGTTTAATTAATAGAACTATACCATTATCTTCTTTTTCTTTACCAACACCCCATTCTTCACCGATTCTCGCAGCGTAATTCCAAGGTTCATAACCTTTTAAATCATCGACAACGATAATTGCGATTTCATTGGAAGTTTCAGCTTCAAATTTTTCTAGTTGCTTTTCAATTTGAGCTTCCTCAGCAGAGGTTAATAATTGAATAGAAGAAAAGTTATTATAAAATCTTGGTGGTGATTTAGGGGATGGGAACTGTGCCAATACACTGAACGAAAGGCAAATAAAGAGAACTAAACTCGTGAATTTCTTAATCATTCGTTGGTGCTTATTTTATTACTTAACTCATTAACATCTCCTTCTTCTAAAGGAAAATAAGTGGCAAGTTGTTCGCCTGCCTCTTTAACAGCAGCACAAATACCTTCAGTGAATTTTCCTTGCTTAAACAACTGAATCATCACATCACGTGTGCTGTCCCAAAAATTGGAAGGCACCAACTCATTGATGCCTTTGTCTCCAATTATAGCTAATTTGTGATTTGAAAAAGCGATAAAAATCAATACTCCATTTCGCAATTCAGTTTCGTGCATTTTGAGTTCTTCAAACACTTCAATTGCACGTTCCACTGGGTCACCGTCACACGCTTTATCGATGTGTACTCGGATTTCTCCAGAAGTTTCTAGCTCTGCTTGCGCAATAGCATCTTGAATTAAATCTTTATCTTTTTCTGTCAACATAAGTCTTAGAATTTTACGTCCGGTGCGTTTTCAGCTCCAGCAGCAGCTTTAAATCCTTCTTTTTTAGGAAATTCTTCACTACTCAAGAAAATCCTGTTAAAAAACCCTCTTAGATGAACATTATATTCTTTGACCGACTCATTAAAAAGTTCTCTAGCTCTTTGAGTTTCGTTTTCTGTGGACTCAAGTTGATCTTGGAATTTTTGAAAGTTTTCTGTTGAACGAATTTGTGGATAAGCCTCGTACGCTAAATTAATAGCAGTATTGATTTTTTTCCCCATTAATTCCATGTCCTCAGGTGTTTTTGCATTTACGATACCTGCTCTGGCTTGAGTAACATTTGTTAAAATCTTGGTCTCGTTTTCAGCTGCACCTTTAACTGTTTTAACTAAATTAGGAATTAAATCAAGCCTTTTTTGATAAACAGCTTGTACGTCTTCCCATTTATTATTTACTTCCTCTTGTAATTTCACTGCTTTATTAAAGGAATTGTAGTATCCTAAAAAAGCAAACAAAATAATAGCGCCAATAACGCCTAAAACAACATAACTACGTTTCATTTTTATAAATTTTAATGGTCAAATGTATTTAATTTTTAGTTACTTAGAAATCCGTTAACTAAAAATGGGAAAGAATCTTTACAAGCGGACTTTTTTGCTTACGAATCATTATTGTTTTCCATATTGAATATACACTTCGAACTTTTACTTTTTTGTTGAATAAAAAAAGCCATTCTGGATTGAGAATGGCTTTTTTTAAAGTTTTTGAATTTACCTTATTAAATTAACATGACCAAGAACAGTCTGTCTTTCATCATTATTTAATAATTTGAATCGGATTTTCCAAGTATAAGTTCCATCTGGACATTGTAAACCATCACCGTATGCACCGTCCCATCCAACAGTTGCGTCATGACTTTCCCAAATTAATTCACCCCATCTGTTGTAAACATAGAAGTCGAAACTATAAGGGTCAAATCCTGAGTTGAAGACAGGAGAAAAGGTTTGATTGTATTGATCTCCATCAGGTGTAAATGTATTTGGTACCCAGAAAATAACATCAATTGTTGAGTCACAATCTCCAATAACAGTTACAGTTAATGAATCTGTCCCAACACAACCGCCACTGCTTGTTCCTATCACAACAAATTGAGTTAAACCAAAATTTGGTAGATAAGGGACATTATTTTGAAGACCATTATTCCAAGAATATGAACTTGCACCTGAACCAGATAGAATAATTGGTTTTCCAACACAAACAGTTAAGTCTGGACCAGCATCTACAATTGGAAAGTCTTCAATTGTTAAATTAAATGTACTTGTTGCAGGACATTGGTTACCAGGAGTAGTGTATGTTATGGCATACGCACCTGGTGTTGAAGTTGCTAAATTTATTTGTCCAGTTGCAGCATTTATTGAAAGTCCATTTCCACTTGTATAAGTTCCGCCTGCATTACCAACTAACGAAGGAGTTGGATTTGCTTCATTCAAACAATATAAGTTATCAGGATAAGTTATTGTAGCTGACTGAGGTCCAACATAATCACCTGAAATAGTAATTGGACATCCATTATCATCAACAATGTCAAATGAGTAAGGTCCATCTGTAAGGTTCCCTAAAATAATAGTACCTCCATTAGGAACACTTGTAGATAAGAATGTTGCACTTGCAGGACTTTGACTTCCAGTAACAACATTAAAGTTTGTTCCATTAACTTGTGGAGCGCCACCTGTTAAAGTAACAGCAACCGTACCATTTGCACAATTTGGATTCTGAACCGCAACAATTTCTGGTAAATATTGAATAGCCACAGGTGTTCCAAGTTCATAACAGTCATTTGCAGGTGAAATAACATAACTGTAAAGTCCCTCAACTAAACTATACATGGTAACTGGTACGAAATATACCGTATTGTTTGTAAATGTTCCCGCAGGTTGACCATTAATTATTGACATGTCATTAACATCTGTTAAATTGGGAGTGTTAGCGTAAATACCTAAAAAGCAAGGGTCATCTGGTAAAGTTAACTGGGTAGCTGCTGATTGAGCAGGTGTTAAAGCTACAGTTGGAGGACAACTGTAAACTAGCCAAGAAACTCCTGGATCATAAACAGGTTCTGGAGCTGTTCCTCCTGTCACTAAAGCAGGTGTTACAAAATCATTATTAGAAGTAATGTTTAATTGATCTCCAAAACATAACATTGTTTGAGCTTGTGTATCTCCTGTTAAACTTGTACTAAAGGTACCAATTTCAGCAATACAAGGTGTTACAATGCTACAGTCAGTAGCAGCAGTACCACTACTTGCAAAGGAGATATTTGTTGGTTGATTAGAAAAATTAGTTATTAACAGGACATAAACTTCTCCAGTTTGTGCATTTGCAATATTTGCGGTTTCATTAGCTGATCCACTAAAACTACAATCAACTATTAAATTGGTATTCGAACCAGTAGTTGCTGTTCCAAAATTATCACAAAAAGTATTAGCATTGTTCAAACTTGTATATGGACCATACAATATATAATCAACATCTACATTTGCTGAATTAGTCATATTAATACCCAATGTACCTGGCGTTGCGATTTGCATGTAATACCACTCCGGGTTTGGTGTTGATCCCAAACAACCATAATCATTATTTGGATAAGTAGTACTTGCAGGTACTTGATTCGTTCCAGCAGGAAATGTTGTTGTTCCATTGTCAGAACAAAAAGGATTTTGTAAACATGGTGGGTTTAAGCATGCTGCTGGTGCTGTATAGGCTTGAGTTCTTGTACAAGTAGGAAGTGCAGAGAAAGTTGCAGTAACATTACAGTTGGCACCGTTGGCAGTTAAACCATTAAAAGTATAGTTCAATGGTGAAACAAAAGGAGCGTTGAATGTTTGAGTTCCTCCACAACCAGAAACCGTTAGTGTTCCAGTTGCTGGTGCTGCACTAAAAGTAATTGCACCTGTGACATTGTATAAATCATTAGCACAAGCACTCGGAACAGCCGTTAAATTGGAAATTACACAACCACAAGCTGCTGGAGCGGTAAAATTCTGTGTTCCTGTACATGTTGTAGCAGAAAAACTTGCTGTTACCGTACAAGCTCCACCATTCGCTGTTAATCCAGCTAATGTGTAATTCATTGGAGAATTAAATGGAGGGTTTAATGTTTGTGTTCCACCACAAGAACTGGTAACAGTTAAAGTTCCAGTTGTAGGAGCATTTGTAAAACTTACAGTACCTGTCAAACCAAAAGTATTTGTGGTTGAGGCACATTGACCCGGAACAGCAGTTACTCCAGTTATAGCACAAGTAGGATTACAGGGGTTTGGTGCAGTGTATTGTTGGATTGTGTTACAATTCGGGAAATTAGAAAAGGTTGCAGTTACTGTGCAGGCGGCGCCATTTGCGGTTAAACCTGTAAGATTATAAGGGACATTTGTAAATGGGGCATTAAAAGTCTGTGTTCCTCCACAACTACTTGTAATGGTTACGGTTCCGGTGTTTGGTACTGAAATCCCCGGACCTGCGGTAACAGTTAAATTTCCTGAGACACTATAAGTATTTGCAGAGCATGCCGAAGGAGTTGCTGTTAAATTAACACCACATGTAAATGAACAATCAGCAGAACCAGAACCTCCAGTTTGACTAAAGGTTATACTTCCTGCTTGATCAGAATAGTTTGTTAAAAGCATTACGTAAACTTGACCAACTTGTGCATTTGGTATTGTGGCAGTTTCAGTTGCAGACGAAGAGTAACTACAATCGACTGCGCTTCCTGCAGGAAATGGATTTGCACCTGCGCAAGCTGCTGCCAAAGAAGTAAAAGGACCCCAAACAATAAAGTCAACATCTATTGGCGTTCCACCTACTGTTTCTTGACTAATATCAATAGTCATGGAACCATTTTGGTCAATTTCCATTGTGTACCATGCAGGATTTGGAGTACTACTTAAGCAATTAACTGATCCCAAATCAGAAACATTTGTTGAATTTGGAAAGTTGAAAGTCGTTCCAGTACAAAATGGATCGGCACTATTACATTGAGAGTAACTATAGAATGAAGTAAGTATAGATACAATTAGAATAATAATATTCCTCATGATAAACATTATTTATTTTCGAATAAATACCAATACTCAGTTTTAACAAGTTCTTTATTAACTTTTGCCCAATTTCTTGCAATTACTTTATTTTCGTCAAACGTTTTTAACTTATCAAATTTTGGAAAATCTTGGGGGATTTCGCCACTAACAAAATAGGTTTTTAATTTTTCAGGATGAATCACATAATCACTGTAATAAACACCTTGAGGCTTTTTTTTCGTAGAATTTTCTTGTGTGTCAGTGTTGGTTTTTTTTAAATCTCTTGAAACTGCGTTTTGAGAAAAAACAGATGCAGAAACGATGCAAAAAACAGATAGGGCAATTATTTTCATAATTCGATATAGTTTTAATTTGATGATTTGACGGCTAATATACAAAAAAGTTGCCTTTTTGAAACTTTAACATTTTAAAGTATTTAGTTTTTTTTCAATTTTTTAGATAATTTAGTAAAAAATATTTCGGTTTTGATTCATTCAAAA
Organism: Crocinitomicaceae bacterium; assembly: GCA_044372955.1. GTDB lineage: Bacteria > Bacteroidota > Bacteroidia > Flavobacteriales_D > Crocinitomicaceae > UBA952. The sequence continues at coordinate 7,406 of JBILQY010000022.1, forward strand.
ATTAGTTTCATTTCTTATTTCTTGCCAGAACAAATTCTAACAAACCAGGATTTGGTGACAATTTTTCCTGAAAAAACAGAGGAAACGATATTAAAATCATTTGGGATTAAGAAAAGACACATAAGAAAACCAAAGCAAACGGGTTCTGATTTAGCTTTTTTAGCTGCGCAAAACTTTTTTTTTGAACATCCCGATTTTGAAAAGAATAAAATAGATTTTCTGATTTTTTGTACGGAAGGGTTGGATTACAAAGCGCCAACATCTTCAAGTGTTTTACATTATCGTTTAGGGTTAAACCAGAATTGTGGTTGTATTGATATGCCAATGGGTTGTGCTGGTTATGTTTATGGTTTGAGTCTTGCCAATGCCATGATTGTTTCTGGTAATGCTACTAACGTATTGTTATTAGTTTCTGATATTCCAAGTTCTGTAATTCATTCAAACGATGTTGACTTGCGATGTATTTTTGGTGATGCTGGTGCCGCAACCTTGATTCAAGCATCTGAAAAAAAAGGTATTGGGAGCTTTGTGTTTGGTAATGATGGGGAAGGAGCAAAAAATTTAATTGTTGAAAGAGGTTCTACTCGAGCTCCAATTGACAAAGAATGGATAGAAATTAACAAAAATGAGCCTGAGTACTTAGCACATGGTAAAATGGAAATGAATGGTTTGGAAATAGCTCGATTTTCTTTGCAAAGAGTTCCTGGTTTATTAGAAGACACGTTGAAAAAAAATGAATTAACATTTGATGAAATAGATTTATTTGTTTTTCATCAAGCTAGTAAATTTATACTCTCAGCGCTTCAACGAAAATGTAAAATTCCGAAGGAAAAGTTCTATGAATATTATGAAAACATAGGAAATACAGTTTCTTGTAGTATTCCAATTGCGTTAAAACATGCCGAAAAAGAAGGTAAACTGAAATCAGGATATAAAGTTATGTTACTTGGTTTTGGAGTTGGATATTCGTGGGGAGGGACAATTATTGAATGGGATTAATCTATGTTTAAATTTTAATATCTTTGATTCATGAATATACAAGAATTTATTTCAATTATCGAAGAGGAATTTGACGAAGTTGAAAAAGGTACGCTTACAGCAACGAGTTCTTTTCGCCAAATGGAAGGATGGAGTAGTATGCACGCATTAATTCTAATTGCTTTGGTGGATAATCACTTTGATGTCTTGTTAACAGGTGAAGAATTACGTGGTTTAGATACAATTCAAGATTTGTTTAATTTGTTGGAATCAAAACAAGCATAGTGGCTTTCTTAAAAACTGAAAATTCATCAATAACAGCCATTTATACTTGTGTTCCCAAGAAAATAGAACGAACAGAAGATTATGAATGGATTTCTTTACAAGAACGTCAACTTTTTACTAAAACAACAGGTATTATTGAAAGAAGAGTTGCTTCCGAAACAACCACTTGTTCTGATTTATGTTTTGAAGCAGCAAAAAACTTACTTGCAGACTTAGATTGTACCAATGAAATTGATTTAGTCCTTTTTGTTTCTCAATCTCCTGATTATTTTCTTCCTGCTACATCCATAGTTCTACAGAATAAACTTGGAATTCCGACTACTGCAATGGCTTTTGATGTTAATCTGGGGTGTTCGGGTTATGTTTACGGACTTTCAATTGCTTCTCATTTTATTCAAGGCGGAAATATTAAAAAAGTGTTGTTATTAGCAGGTGACAAATCGACAATTTCAACAAATTATGAAGATAAAAGTACTTTTCCTCTTTTTGGCGATGCGGGAACAGCTACCTTGATTGAATTTAATGAAAATGCTCCTTCTTGGTTTTTTTCAATGGCATCCGACGGGAAAGGAAAAGACGCAATTATTATTGAACATGGTCATTCGCGTCATCCTTATGGAACAATTGAAGATGAAACCAAAGAAATTGAACCAGGTATTTGGCGTTCAAAAAAGCACTTGAAATTGAATGGAATGGAGGTTTTTAATTTTGCTTTAAAAGAGGTTGCTCCATCTATCAAAGAATTACTTGTTTATGCGGATAGGGAAATGGAAGCAATCGATTTCTTTGTTTTCCATCAAGCTAACAAGTTAATCAATGACAGTGTCCGTAAAAAACTAAAAATTGACGCATCAAAAGTTCCTTTATCCATTGATTATTTTGGTAATACGAGTTCAGCATCTATTCCTTTGACAATTTGTAAAGAATTAGCTGAAAATGTGCTTAATGCTAAAAACAATTATGTTTTATCTGGTTTTGGAGTCGGTTTTTCATGGGCGACGGTACTGTTGGAATTATCAGCGGTAAAAACAAAAATGATTGAGTATGCTTAGTTTACAGGGTAAGACAATTTTAATTACAGGTGCATCATCTGGAATTGGTGCCTGTTTGGCAAAATATTGTGACGAACTTGGAGCAAGCGTTATTTTAACTGCTCGGTCAGCTGATAAACTTGCTGCTTTATCAACGGAAATGCGAAACAATACACGAATAATTCCAGCCGATTTAACCAAAGAATCTGAAATTCAAAATCTCATTTCTGAACTTCCTATAATTGATGGTTTTGTACATTGTGCTGGTAAAATTCAACCTTTTCCAATTAAGTTTATTAAACAAAAGCACATTGACGATTTGTTTTCAATAAATCTAAACTCAGCTATTTTATTAAGTTCAGCTTTGTTGAAGTCAAAGAAATTAAATCAAGGAGCATCAGTTGTGTTTATTTCTTCTATTTCTGCTGAGTTTCCATATATGGGAGGTTCACTTTATTCAGCTAGTAAAGCAGCTTTAACTTCTTTTGCGCGCTCGTTCGCATTAGAAAACGCTTCTTTTAAAATCCGTGCAAATATTGTTGAACCAGCTTTGGTTAAAACAGAAATGTTTGAGCAAACGAAAAGTGCGTATGATGAAAACGAATTTGAAAAGTTTATTTCGCACTATCCACTTGGCGTTGGTGAACCTCAAGACGTTGCCAACACAATAGCCTTTTTGTTAAGTGATTTATCCAAATGGATTACGGGCACTACTATCCGAATGGACGGAGGTTTATTATTGAACAGTAAACGCGATTAATGATGTTCTGGAGCTAATCTTAAAACAATTCCTTCGATTTCTTCTGATAAGTGAATTTGACATCCTAATCGACTATTAGGTTTTACGTGGAAAGCTTGGTCTAGCATATCTAATTCAGCGTCATTTTGTTCGGGTAACACAGTGTCTGATTCTAAATAACATTGACAAGTAGCGCACATTGCCATTCCGCCGCACTCTCCCAAAACAGGTAACTCGTAGGCTTTGCAAAGTTCCATAATATTCATGTTCATATCTGTTGGACCCACAAGTTGATGTGCAACTCCCTCTCTGTCAATGATTGTTACGTTAACCTCGTTCATTTTTATTGATTAAAAATTCGTAATAAATTGCTTCCGTTATAATTTACTTGATATTGTCGCAATGGAAAATCACTACCAGACATTGGAGAACCATCGTATAATGAAAAAGTAGCATTGAAACATGTATCTTTAAGAATTAAAAAGTTATCTGCAGTTGGATAAAGTGGTTGGGCACAAGTCCCTTCCTCATCAGCAGGAGAATGTCTATCAAAAGCAACAAATTCATCAATTGCTCTTCGATAAATGATAATTCCTTTCGAACCTCCATTTACATAAGCCCAGCCTCCAGTGCCATTCAATGCATCATAAGAAGGGAGATTTAAATCAATCGTTATGTCAAATGGGATATTTGGAACAGGCGTTTGATTGTATTTAATGCAACTACTTAGGAGAATTAGAGTAAAAGAAAAAAGAACAACTTTTAAATTCATGGTGTAAAATTACAAAGTGAAAACACATAACAGACGATTATTTATTGTTTTTATTTCATTACTTGTGATTTTGAGTTGTAAATCCAACCGAAAAGCCTATTCTAATTCTGCAAAAAGAACAATGCAACATGAGTTAAGAATGGAAGAAAAACGAAAACGAAAGGCAATCGAAAAGCGATACAAGGATCATATCAAGCATCAATCTCCAGCAATGAGAAAATTAATGAAAAAGAAATTACGAGCTTTAAGAAAAGAGTTGCGAAGAAAAAGACGTTGATTTGAAAATCTTTTTATCATTATCCAATAGTTTGAATTAATCTATATTTGAATACTAAATCTGAATTTAATGGAGAGAAAGGTAATTCTATACATTTCATGTAGCTTAGATGGTTTTATTGCCAAGCAGGATGGAGACCTAAGTTTTTTATCACTTGTTGAACAAGAAGGTGAAGATTACGGTTACGAAGAATTTGTAAATACTGTGGATACTGTTATTGTGGGCAGAAAAACCTATGATAAAATAATTTCAATGGGATTTGAATTTCCACATTCGGATAAAGAGTCCTTTGTAATTTCAAGGTCAGAAAAGCCAAGTATTGGTTCTGTTCAATTTTATTCTGGTGAGTTAACAACACTTGTAAAAAGTCTTAAAACCAAAGAAGGAAAGAATATTTATTGTGACGGTGGTGCTGAAATTGTGAATGAACTTTTAAAAAATGATTTAATTGATGAACTAATCATTTCTGTTATTCCGATATTATTAGGAAATGGAATTCGACTTTTTAACGAAAGATCAAATGAACAAAAATTAGTCCTTCTTTCTGTAAAACAATTTGAAAAAGGATTAGCTCAGTTTCATTATAAAATTGATAGAGATTAAATACTTGAATTCCAACAATAATTTGACTGATGTTAATTGATTGTTATACCTTTATTCTTAATTTTAAAGCATGAAAAAGCTATTAGCCGCTCTCTTGATTTTTCTAATTGTTTCTTGTGGCGAATCGATTTCAAAAAAGAATCCAAACTCCGAGAAAAAGGACGTAAATTCAGAAAAAGTAGAAAATGCTTATTCAATTGATACTGTTAAAGTAGATAATAAAACAAGTATTCTTATTGATAGTTTAGTTGATATTCGGTCGGTTAATCCTGAAATTCAAGTTGATTTAAAATATGCAACAACGGATAATTTTATGAAAATGAAATTGTATGAACGTTTGCAAAAAGCTTATTTACAGAAAGATGTTGCGTTGCGTTTATCAAAATGTCAAGAATTACTTTCTTCACTAAAACCGAATTATCGTTTGTTGGTTTATGATGCGGTTCGTCCGGTAAGTGTTCAACAAAAAATGTGGGATGCTTTGGATTCTATCCCACCAAACGAACGAGGTAAATTTGTTTCAAATCCTCAAAATAGAAGTTTGCACAATATGGGAGCAGCCGTAGATTTAACGATTATTAATGAACGCGGTGTTCCACTTGATATGGGAGCAGGGTATGACGACATTCGGAAAATTGCATATCCAAGTTTGGAGGAAGAATTTCTTGCGAAAGGAGAATTAACGGAACAGCACATTGCAAATAGAACTTTACTACGAAAGGTAATGAAATCGGAAGGATTCAGACCGCTGGAAACGGAATGGTGGCATTTCAATGCATGTTCTCGTCCAGAGGGAAAAGCTAAATACAAGGTTTTAATGGTCGAACCCTAAGCTAGTTTTAAGTTTCAAACAATCTCACCTAACTTTTTTTCGCATTCCACATTTTTAGATACCTTCGTGACCATGAATTTTGTCATCGTCGATGTTGAAACTACTGGAGGAAGTCCCAAGAATTCTAAGATAACTGAATTGGCGATGTATAAATACGATGGCGAAAAAATCATCGACGAATTTATTTCCTTAGTTAATCCTGAACAAGAAATTCCTGAGTTTATCGTTCGATTAACAGGAATAACCGACGCAATGGTGGAAAATGCTCCCAAATTCTATGAAATTGCAAAAAAAGTATTGGAATTTACGGAAGATTGTATTTTCGTTGCTCACAATGTTGCTTTCGATTACGGCATGTTTCGCCATGAGTTTAAAAGCCTTGGATATGATTTTCGCTTGCCTCATTTATGTACTGTTCGTGCTTCGCGTTATGTGATTCCAGGTCACGCTTCGTATAGCCTTGGTAAATTAAGTCGAGCACTTGAAATCGAAATTGTAGGGAGACATCGCGCAGGTGGTGACGCTTTGGCAACCACCAAATTGTTTGATTTAATTTACCACAAAGACCCAAATCAACTGTCGACTTTTATTCAGCAAGAGGTGAATCCAAAATCAGTTCATCCCAATTTGAATATCGAAATCATTGATGAATTGCCCAATAAAGCTGGAATTTATAAGTTTTTGAATGAATTTAATCAGATTATTTACATCGGAAAAAGCATTCATATTAAGAAACGAGTAGAACAACATCTTCGCAATAATTCCACAGCGAAAGGCTTGAAAATGATTCAGGAAATTGTTCGAGTAGAATATGAATTAACTGGTTCTGAATTGATTGCAATGTTGTTGGAGTCGGAACTGATTAAAAAACATCAACCGCTTTACAATCGAAAATTGCGCAAAAGTTCTTTTCCTTTTGGTTTGTTTGATGTTGAAGATGCGAAAGGCTATTTGAATTTAACCATTCATTCGATAGCGAAAACAGAAAGTGTTCCATTGTTGCATTTTACTACGAGAAAGGAAGGAACAGATTATATGACGTACATTGTTGAGAAATACCATTTGTGTCAGAAATTATGTGGACTTTATCCAACACAATCTGCTTGTTTTCATCATTCGATTAAGCAATGTGATGGTGCTTGCATTGGTGAAGAATCGCCCGAAACCTATAATGAACGTGTTTCTGAATTAGTAAAACAATTGTCTTTTGAAGGAAAATCTTTTTACATTTTGGACAAAGGTCGCAACAAAGGAGAACGCAGTATGGTTTGGATTGAAAACGGTGCATACAAAGGTTATGGATTTGCTCCATTTCATTTCAATGGCAAAGAACCAATTGATTGGAAACGCTACATTGCACCTCAAAATGAAAATCGAGACATTAATACGATTCTTAATTTATTTCTAAGAAAAGATAGTTCCTTGCGAATTGTGGAGTATTAAGAATACTGATTTGGTAAAAGAGTTTTGAGTTTACGCTTTAATACCACTAAAATTAAAACAACTGTAATCATAACTCGAAAAAAAAATCTCAATTTGAGCTTTTATAATTTTGCCTTTCTTTTTTTCTTGACAAAAAAAGAAACACCACGAAGTAGCAGCGAAGCTAAAAAAGTCAAGGCTCTGAATTTCTTTTTGTTCGCAAATTTTTATTCTATAATTATTTACATCTCGTAGCGAACAATTTTAACTCCTTTCTGAAACTGAAATTTTTTAATCCGTCAGCTGACGGAACAGAAATTTTAAAAATTAACAGTTTCAGTTCAGTAGTTAAAACCAAGAAACTCAAGGCCGATTTATTGTTCGTTCTTATTCACTAAATAGTACTCACTTCAATAATATTCTTAATTTTCAATAATATAATGTTTTACAGGTACGATTGCAGACACTCAAAAAAGAGTTCCTTTTTAAGCTGAACGAAAGCGATACTTAATTATTTCTTTTACTTTTGCCACATGCGACTTGTTAAACAAATTCCACACGAAAGGTATCTGATTCAAATTCATCAGTATAATGGGAAATACATCCTTAAAATTGAACTAGCTCAGTTTGAGCAATTGTTTAAAATTAGTGAGATGGATGTTACTAGTTTAGATGATTTAGAGAAAATGATTCAAGGAGAGTTTCTTTCCAATTGTTTGAAACGCTTTGTGGAAATGCGTACCGACTGGCAAAACGCTTTTAATAACTTACAAAATCAAGCTTTATAACATGAAAAAGATTATTTCTTTAGTTTTGCTTCCAACAGCAATTTTATTTTCTTGTGGTTCGAAAGAAGATACTCAAAAAAAAGATTCAACTCCTAAGGTTCAGGCCAGAGATATGAATGGTTTGGTGATTGCCTATTACAGCAATGACAGTATCAAAGAAAATTTTGAATATTACAAACGAGAAGATGCTGCAGTAACTAAAAAACAAAAAGCATTTCAAGCTGAAATTCAACGACGCACAAATGAATATCAATCGTATTTACAGCGAAAGGATCAAGAGGCGAGAGGTGGTTTGCTATCTCAAAATGAAATTGCACAAGCGCAACAAAAAGCACAACAAATGGAGGCGGCAATTATGCAATACCAACAATCAGAAGGTGCGCGTTTAGAAGAAGAAACTTTAAAAAAGCTAGAAGATATAAGCAAGAAAATAGAGGCGATGGGAAAAAAATATTGTGAAAAACATAAAATTGATATCTTGTTAATTCACGGTGAAGGTGGACAATTAAACTATATCAATCCTTCTATGGATGTTACAACTGAGTTCATTAATTTCTTGAACGAGAATCAAAAACAGATTGAAAAAGATTTAAAATAATGTTGATAGCCCTTCAAAAGCAAAAAGAAAACATTGCTGAGTATTTGTTGTATATGTTTCAAATTGAAGAGATTATACGCTCTTTTCAATTGGATTTAGATAAAATAATGACGCATTTTGTGGAACCAAGTATTCCCAATGTTTCTTATTTGAATCAATACCGTGAGTGGTATGCTGATTTAATTAAACAAATGAAGGTACGTGGCTTGGAGAAAGAAGGACATACAGAAACGGTGAATGAAGTAATCATGGAATTAGTTTATTTGCACACTACCCTTTTGACAATCGTAAACGACGAAAAATATAAAACCTTAGTAGAGCATGCTGCT
>JBILQY010000255.1:0-4288 GCA_044372955.1 Crocinitomicaceae bacterium
AAAAATCGCACAATCTGTTGTAAACAATGGTTTAGCTGCACTTCTCGGCTACATTGGCTGGGGAATTAACGGACTGATTATCGCTTGGTTGTTGTCACAGTATGTCAATATTTTTATTCTTTTAGTCGGAGTCAATCGCAAAGTGAGTTACAAAGATTTTGGAATCGTGACTTTAAAATCGACTTTGAAGGAATATAAAGATTTTCCGCTAATCAATTCATTGCACGCATTTACAGACATTTTCATTACACAATTCTTGCTCTATTGGGTGATTTCGAGTTATTTTGGCTTTTTAGAATTAGGACTTTTTGCAATGATGAATAAATACGTGAAAGCGCCCATCATACTGGTTTCAACTTCCGTTTCGCAACTTTTTTATGTCGAAGCTGGAAAGGCAATCAACCAAGGAGCTTCCTTGTTTCCAATAGTCAAAAAAACGGTTCGAACTTCTATTCTTTTCGCGATACCATTTACGATTGTGTTGCTCGTTTTAGGTCCTTGGATTTTCAAAATTTACCTCGGAACGAAATGGGAAGCAGCTGGTGTTTACGCGCAAAGTTTAGCTCCGATGCTCTTTTTGTACTTCATCCTCTCCCCTATTTCTGGACTTCCAATTCTATTGAACAAACAAAAAGGAGCTTTTGCTTTTAGTGTTTTGGGGTATTCATTTACAATTTTCGCTTTGTTCATTGGTATTTGGTTGCAACTTGATTTCAGTAAAACTTTAATCATTTACGGAGCTGCTTTTGCACTTTTTTACCTGATGATGTTGGTTTGGTATTACACTTTGATAAAAAAACGAAATGCGGGTATTGATTAACGGTTTGCCTTTATTTTCTAAACGTTTAGCGGACGAACTTAAAAAGTACGACCCTGCATCTAGCTATCATTTTTTTGATACTTATAATTCCAAGTGGACGCAATTACTTTTCTATTTATACCTGCCATTTTCAGATATCGTGATTTCGATGAATGGCGTAACTGATAATAGCGGAAGTATGAATTTAGTACTGAAACGGCGTAAAAAACTGATTCTTCAATGGCAGGGAACAGATGCTTTGTTGGCAATGGAGCGTTTTCAGAAAGGAACAATCGAGCGAAGATACATTGATTATGCTTCCAATTTCGTAGATTCTGAATGGTTGTTTGACGAAGTGAAAAGCCTTAAAGTTCCGGTAGAATATGTTTATTTTAAGTCCGCAACAGTTCAACCTTGTGCTGAAAAATACGAACGCATTTCCGTTGTAAGTTATGTTGCAGAAAGTCGCCAAGAATTCTATGGAATGCAGAAAATTGCTGAGATTGCAAAAGTTTTTCCTTCTATAGACTTCCATCTTTACGGATTAAAAACTGCTGATTTTCCAACGACTTCCAATGTTCATTTCCACGGTTGGGTTACACCAGAAGTTTTTGCTGAACGGTTGAAATCCACACCTATTTTTCTGCGTTTAACCGACCACGATGGTTTTTCCGTTTCGGTCATTGAAGCGCTCGCTTATGGCTGTGAAGTTATAATGTCATTGCCTTTTGAATTGACGCATTTAGCAACAACGACTGAGGAAGCAATAGATAAAATGCTTACGGTAATTTCAACGATTGAAGCACGCGGAATGACTCCAAATCAAACCTTAATTGAAGCGGTAAAAGTGCGTTTCAATCCCGAAATAGTAGCTAAAAATTACATTCAAAAACTCAAAGAAATTGCAGAAAAGTAAACGCATAGCTCTAATTACAACTTGGTTTCCTCCACAAGAAAGTGTGGCAACAAATCGTATGTTGGCGTTTGCGGAATTCTTGAGCGAATCATTTGAGGTGGAAGTTTTTTGTTTGTCACAAGAAGAAAAAACGATTGAATGGAAAAGCAACATCAGAGTACATTACAGCGCTTCAAGTGAAATTTTAGAGCGGCTAAAAGACAAAACAACTGACGGTTCTTTTTTACATAAAATCAAAGTTGGAACACGCATTGTTTTATCGAAAGTGATTCCAAATCCTTTGGCTAAATGGCAAAAAACAACAGTTTCAAAACTGAAGCAAATTCATTCTCAAAACGCTTTTGATTGCATTATTAGTTCCTACAGTCCGCAAGAAGCGCATTTGGCTGCTATAGAATTCAAAAAAGAATTTCCAACAGTTCCTTGGATTGCCGATATGCGCGATGAAATGGCTGCCAATCCCTATTTGGACTCTAAAACAAAAAACCGATTGTTGGCGATTGAAAAGGAAGTCAATAAATACGCTGATGCCTTGACAACAGTGAGCGAACCCATTTTACTGGATTTCAAAAAGTCGATGCCGAACATTCGTTTTTTCGAAGAAATTAGAAACGGTTTCAATCATCAATTTAAACGCGATTTAAATTCAGAACAGCGAAACGATGTTTTCACCTTAGGTTATTTTGGAACCTTTTATGGCAAGCGAAAACCAACAATTTTATTGGAAGCTTTGAAGCAATTGAAGTCTGAAAATAAGGAATTCGACTTTCGCTTTGAAATCATTGGAGCGCATCAAAATTTTACGATTCCCACAGAAATTGCATCAAAAATCCACTTACTTCCACCACTTTCCTACTCAGATGCTATAGAAAAAATGGCAACGATGGACGCAAATATTCAGATTCATCCGCGAAGTGAACAAAAAGGAATTTTCACTGGAAAATTATTCGATTACATTTCCGTTCAAAAATCAGTGATTGCTTTGGTGGACACAGAAGACGTGGCTGCGAAACTGATTCAAGATTTTGATTGTGGTTACGTTGCCGAATTTTCTGAAATTGAAGCCAACAAAAAAGTAATTTTGGAAGCTTTTAACGATTGGAAAATGAATCAATTAAAATTCGCGACATTTGAACAAGTGCAAACTTTGCATCGGAGAAATCAGATTCAAAAGTTAGCAGAATTAATAACAAATTTAACCCAATGAAAATCCTCCAAGTCGGTCCAAATTCGGTGCACGTTTCCTCCTACATTTCAGCTTTGAGTGAAACAGAGAAAGACATTTATTTACTTTCGGAAGAAGCTTGTGATTTTCAAGGTGTCAAAGAAAATTTCGTGATTTCATTTCGAAATTTGAATTTTTTTTCCGAATTAAAAAGAAATCGATTATTGATAAATTTAATTTCCAAACTAAAACCGGATGTCATTCACATTCACCAAGTAAATAGAACTGCTTATTTTGTTTCAAAAGTTGCTTGTAATTTGAAAATTCCAATTGTACTGACAGCATGGGGAAGCGATGTACTTTTGGTTCCAAAACGAAATTTTTTTTTCAAGTATTTAGTTACAGAAACATTGAAAAATGCTAACTTAATTACTGCTGATTCACAAGATATGATTGAAGCAATGAAAGCATTGCATCCACTAGGAAATTACAAACTTTTACAATACGGAATTGACCCAATAACTGCGCTTGAAAAAGAGAAAATTATCTATTCGAATCGTTTACACGAGCCGCTTTACAGAATCGAAAAAGTCATCGAATATTTCAAAGATTTTTCGGCTCAGCATCCCGATTGGAAATTAGTTATTGCTGGAACAGGCTCACAAACAGAACAATTAAAATCACTTGTTAACGAAAGCAATCTTGGTTCAAAAACGAGCTTTGTTGGTTGGCAAAAGAAACCCGAAAACAGCGCTTGGTATGCCAAGTCAAGTATTTACATCTCCATCCCAACAAGCGATGGAACATCTGTTAGTGTTTTGGAAGCAATGTCTGCGGGTTGCATTCCTGTTGTTGCCGATTTACCTGTTTCCCACGAATGGATTATTTCAGAAAAAAATGGAATCATCGAAAAAAGTGGAGAAAATCCATTGTTAAAAGCACTTGAAATCGACAGAGAAATTTGTTCGAAACTGAATTCCGACCTCATCCACCAAAAAGCCACACGCGCTGCAAGCATCAAAGAATTTGTTAGTTATTACAACCTAAAATAATTTACCTCTAAAGGGTTCGCAATTCCTAAGCATCGTATAGATCCGTTCGCAATTCGCAATTAACTCGTTCGCAATTCTTAAGCAGTACGTACTTCCATTCGCAATTCGCAATTTTGTCGTTCGCAATTCTTAAGCAGTTTGGACTTCCGTTCGCAATTCGCAATTAACCAGTTCGCAATTCTTAAGCAGTCTGTACTTTCGTTCGCAATTAACTCGTTCGCAATTCTTAAGCAGTCTGTACTTCAGTTCGCAATTCGCAATTAACTCGTTCGCAATTCTTAAGCAGTACGTACTTCCATTCGCAATTCGCAATTAACTCGTTCGCAATTCTTAAGCAGTCTGGACTTCCATTCGCA
>JBILQY010000023.1:0-15782 GCA_044372955.1 Crocinitomicaceae bacterium
GTAATTTCCACACGGTCTTGCGTCAAATAAACTTGATTGGTCAATTCGCCACGTTTTTCAATACACAAGGTCATAATCGAACCAACGTATTCTGATTTCGTGATGACTTGCGCTTTGATGTAAGGTTCTTCGATTCGATCCATTCCAGAAGGATCCGGCAATTCCGAAGGATTGTTGACAATTAAGACTTTTTCAGGGTCTTTTTTCATATAAGATTTGTATGAAACGTTTGGTACAGTAGTGATTACTGTCATGTTGAACTCGCGCTCCAAACGTTCTTGAATGATTTCCATGTGCAACATTCCTAAGAATCCACAACGGAAACCAAAACCTAAAGCGGCAGATGATTCTGGTTCGAAAACCAACGATGAATCATTCAATTGCAATTTCTCCATCGAGTAGCGCAATTCTTCATAATCTTCTGTATCAACAGGGTAAATTCCAGCAAATACCATTGGTTTCACGTCCTCAAATCCTTTGATTGATTCTTCACACGGATTTTCAGCCAAGGTAATTGTGTCACCCACTTTTACTTCTTTCGCTTGCTTGATACCAGAAATGATGTAGCCAACGTCTCCCGTTCGCACTTCTTTTCGCGGCGACAAATCCATTTTCAAAATTCCGATTTCGTCAGCGTTGTAAGTCTTTCCAGTATTGAAGAAACGTACTTTATCGCCTTTTTTCAAGACGCCATTTCGAATACGGTAATAAGCGATAATTCCTCTAAATGGATTGAAAACTGAGTCAAAAATCATTGCTTGCAACGGAGCGTTTTCGTCACCTTTTGGAGCTGGAACTCGGTTGATAATCGCATCTAAAATTTTATCTACACCCAAACCTGTTTTACCAGAAGCTTGGATAATGTCTTCCAAATCGCAACCAATCAATTCCATAATTTGGTCGGAAACTTCTTCAGGCATTGCGCCTGGCAAGTCCATTTTATTCAAGATTGGAATGATTTCCAAATCGTGTTCTAAAGCCAAATATAAGTTGGAAATGGTTTGTGCTTCAATTCCTTGCGATGCGTCAACAATCAACAACGCGCCTTCACAAGCGGCAATTGAACGTGAAACTTCGTAGGAAAAATCAACGTGTCCTGGCGTATCAATTAGGTTTAAAATGTATTCTTGGCCATCGTGTTTGTAATTCATCTGAATGGCGTGACTTTTAATTGTAATCCCACGTTCGCGCTCCAAATCCATATCGTCCAAGGCCTGCGCTTGCATCTCTCTGTCGGAGATTGTTCCTGTGGTTTGTAGTAAACGGTCAGCGAGTGTGCTTTTTCCGTGGTCAATGTGGGCAATTATGCAAAAATTTCTGATGTGCTTCATACGGGTGCAAAGTTAGTCTTTATAACTGATAAAAAAAGAATGAGATTCAAAAAACGGATTCGCCGCGGCGGACTGATAGTGAAAAACTAAAAGTGAAAAGTGAAAAGATAATTTGTTCGATTGTAAGAGGCTATTATCTAGAAGATTGGTAGCAAACAGTCTAATCATTGATTTTGATTAAACGATGGTTTATTTTTTAAACAGAATGAAATTTGTCCTCCATCCATTTGTTTGGGTTATTAACAATATAATTTGAAATGCGTTGATATTCAGCGTCATTGCGAATAATGTGATCGTGAAAACGTGTTTGCCAACCATTTTTTAAACCCAATCTATTTGCGTGTTTTGTTACGGCAGATTTATAGGAACCAATAATGGATGAAACGGTGTTTTTACCAATATTTTGAAAACGATTTAGACCAATGGTTTTTTCGGTTTCGTCGATGGTTTGTTTGGTTTCGCCGATCGTTGTTGTTTTTGTAGGGACAGGGCATGCCCTGTCTCTACAAAAACAACAACAATGGTGGGTGGTTTCATTTGGTTTATTTAAAATCAATATACCGTGAATATGATTGGGCATTACCACAAAATCACCCAATTCCACGAATTTTGAATGGTTTGTTATTTCGTGCCACAATAAATCGGCAATTATGCCTGTTGGTGATAAAATCATTATACCATTTTTAATTTCACCAAAAAAATGTTCGCGTTTTGCGGTACAAATCGTAATAAAATAGGCACCGTTCCATCCATAATCCCACCATTGTGCGCGTGCAGATTCAGAACGATATTTGTTCATATATTTTGACATTATTCTTTCAATTTAGATTTGTGACTTACCTAAATTTATGAAAAAATGTTGTTTAGAACAATCGTTTAGTCAACGAATTTGATTTTAGATAATGAGGTGATTGTTAGAAAAACTCTACAGTAAAACCTTAAAAAAGCCCAAAATCGCCTTGAAGTTTTTCGGTTAGTTAATACAAAAACCTATTATTTTCGATTCAATTGTAAAAAAATATATTAAATTTACGATTACACTCTAAAATAATAGATAAATGGCTATTTTAAGGCAAATTGAACAGCAAATTGAAAACGATTTTTTTAAAGGAAAAATTATTGTTTTATTAGGAGCTAGACAAGTTGGTAAAAGCACACTTATCAAAATGTTACCATCTTGTAATGAAAATCGAACCTTGTGGTTAGATGGTGAAAACGCAGATGTTCATCTTCTGTTAAAGGATGCAAATAGTGAACGATTAAAGCAGTTAACTGGAAATCATAAAGTGGTTGTCATAGATGAAGCGCAAAAAATAGATAACATTGGTTCCATACTCAAACTTTTCGCTGATTATCTCAAAGACATTCAAGTGATTGCAAGTGGTTCGAGTGCATTTGAGCTTCGCAATTCTTTAAATGAACCATTGACAGGAAGAAAATTTGAATACAAACTATTTCCTATTTCGTTTTCTGAAATGACGCAAAACACTTCATTTTTAGAAGAATTTAGGCAATTGTCTCAACGATTGATTTATGGATATTATCCCGAAATTGTAACGCATTCAAATGATGCTGAGCGCCTATTACGTTTTTTATCAGATAGTTATTTATACAAAGATATTTTTCTTTTCAAGGGGATTAAAAAGCCTGAAAAAATGTTGGAATTGCTTAAACTTTTGGCTTGGCAAATTGGAAGTGAGGTTAATTACAATGAGTTATCAAAAACGTTGAAACTAGACAATTTAACAGTTGAAAGTTATGTAGAGATGCTTGAGCAAGCCTTTGTAATTTACAAGTTGCCAGCTTATCACACCAATCAACGCGTAGAATTAAAGAAATCTAAGAAAATTTTCTTCAACGACATAGGGATTAGAAACGCATTAATCAACGATTTTCGCCCGATTGAAATTAGAAACGATGCCAGCGACTTATTTGAGAATTTTGTCATCAATGAATTCCGTAAGCAAAACGAATACAAGCAGATACAGGCCAATTTGTTCTTTTGGAGAAACATTGATCAGCGAGAAATTGATTTGGTAGTCCAAAAAAACAATGTTTTACAGACGTTTGAAATAAAATGGAATCCACAAAAAACAGCTCGTTTGACAAAAAGTTTCTCAAATATTTATGGTGAAACGAATTTCCAAGTAGTTAATCGAGAAAACTTCTTCGAGAAGATTGAAAGTTTTGGGTTGGGGTTTTAGGTTTGGACTAAAAAATTATTTTTCAATTCACTTATTAAATTTAACGTAAAAATTAAAGACAATTTATTCTTATACACTTTTAATAATATCCTCAAATGCAAACCAAACCCCACTTCTATTTATCTATAATTTTCCTGTTTTTCAGTCGATTATTGCTTGGTCAAACAGCCGAAAAAGAAATTCTATGGACGGCGGATTGGAGTCCGAATGGGAAATTAGTGGCTATTGGAGGAAATGTTGGTGCTTTGAAAATCTACGATGCGAAGACATTTAAAGTGAAAAAATCATTCCCCGTTAATAACACGATAACGCGAGTAACTTGGCATCCGTCAAAGAATTTACTTGGAGTTGCCACACAACTTTCTGAAGATAAATGTTTCATTTTGAATTTGGATACCGACGAAAAAATCGTTTTGAAAGGCATTTCTCCAGATGGCGCAAGGGGTATGGATTGGAGTGGAAATGGTGAATTCTTAGCTGTTGGTGATAACGATGGAATAATTACAATTTTTAATTCGAAAGGTGAGTTTGTCAAAACATTCAAAAATGAAAACACGAGAGGAATAACCGGTTTGGACTGGAATCCAATTAAAGATGAAATGGTCGTTATTTCTGATAATATTCGTTTACTTAAAAGCGATGGAACATTACTAAAATCAATTCCATACAGAAAAGGAGAAGTGTTGGTTTTAAGTGTGGCTTGGCATTTATCAGGCGCATTTTTTGTGACAGGCGATTATGGTGATTCAATTGATGTACCTCTTTTATGTTTTTGGGATGCATCCGGAAATTTAATAGAAACTAGGGATGGTAGCATCGGAGAATACCGCAATTTATCTTGGAACAGAAAAGGCACAAAGTTGGCCTCTGCAAGTGAATCTTTGCGAATTTGGGACCAAAAAGGATCGTTGTTATCTGAAGGAAAATCCAATGAATATTTATGGGGAGTAACTTGGAATAAAAAAGGAAATCGCATTCTGACTACCAATCTCAAACAAGGAATTGTGTTGTGGAATGAAAAAGCGAAAGTGTTAAAAGAAATTGAGTAAAAGTTTTAGACTAGTAACCTGAGTTCGATTATTAAAATTGGATTCAGACCTCTCAGAAACAATGAGTTACGAACAACGCTTTTGAAGATTTATCGGGATAAATCAAAAAAGCTTTGTGAAGTAAATCGTTGTTTATCAGCGGAGTACTTTTTCGCTTTACATAAAAACCAGTTATTCAGCGTTGTTCAATCTCGATTTAGCTCGCTACCGCGTAAGCAGCACCGGAGGTAAACCTTCGATTAAACGCCTTGACTAACAGATTTTTATGTCAATCTGAATTTCAATTTTACAATCGAATTCAGGTTAGTATAAACAATTTTCTTTCTATACAATTGGTATCCGAATAAATGCAGTTGTTCCTTTTTCTGAATTAGAATCAATTTCAAGGTTTCCATTTAAAAACTCAATACGTGAATTTAAACTCGATAAACCAATTCCTTACTTACTGCTTTCTGGATTGAAACCTTTACCGTTGTCTTCGAAAATCATGGTGAGTTGTTTCTCTGTTTTTCGTAAAATAACACTAACGCGATTAGCGCCAGCGTGCTTCAAAACGTTGTTAATTAATTCTTGACAAATGCGGTAAACACTCACTTCTATTTTTTCTGAAAGACGGACATCATAATTGAAATGTTCAAATTCATAAGCCATTCCGTTTTTAGAAAAGCTTCGGTGAAAGAGTTCTTCTAAAGCATTAATCAATCCCAATTCGCGCAGTGTTACAGGCATCATTTGATAGGAAATTTCGCGCACTTCTTTTGTAATTCTATCTAAATTTTCAGACAACTTATTGTCCAAATTTGCATTTGAAAATTCCATTTTCAGAACGGTCAAATCTTGCACAATTCCATCGTGTAATTCTTTGGCAATTCGCGAGCGTTCTTGTTCTTGTCCTTCAATTATAGAAGCTAATCTTTCTTCTTGAAAACGTAATTTTATTGCAGCGTTTTTCTTTGTATTTCGCAAAAATAAAACAAGAAATGCGATTAAAACAACAGAAACAACTAAAACTAGCAAAATCAAATAGTTCTCTTTTTGACGTTTTTCAGCCAAGGATTTAGCATCTGAAAGTTTCTTAGCTTCAGCTATTTCTTTGGTTTTAAATTGTGTTTCTAATTGATTAATTTGAAGTTGATTTTCTGCTTTGTAATTCTCTTGAAACAAGTTAAATGCTCGAACGTAGTGTTCATAGGCCTCTTTGTATCTTTCTGCTTTTGAAAGCATTGAAGAATGAAATAAAAGCGTTGTCATCAAGCTATTTTTATCTCCGTAAGGTTCTATCAAAATAAGTGCTTCTTGCGTTTTTTCAATGGCTTTATCCATTTTTCCAATCTTTTGCAAAAACGCAGCATGAAATACTAAATTGGAACAAATCAAGTTTGTGTCCATTAATTCGTAGGCTGCTTTATTAACTTTTTCATAAATCGGTTCGGCTTGCTTTTGACGATTTGTACGATCGTATAAGGTAGCCAATAAACGTGAACTTAATAATTTATTTCGCAGGCTCCACTTTCCGTTTTTTTCGGATAATTCAATGGAAAGAAGCAAATACTTTTCGGCTTCTTCAAATTGATTCATGTCTATTAAAGTGCCTCCAATATTGTTATAATTGGTAACCTCTAAATAAGGTTGATTTGCTTTTTTGGCGATACTTGCACTCTTTTTCCAGTTTGCGATTGCCATTTCTGGTTTCTTAGAATACACTTGAGAGATGCCTAAGAATTTATAAAAATATGCGTGCAAAGAATCATTTTCTAACTTTCTAGCCAAGCTAATTCCATAGATGGAAAATTTAGAAAGCAATTTATAATCATTGATTTCTAAACTACGTTGCGATAATTTTTGCAGCAAAACCAATTTCACTTTTGGGGTTAACCTTGCTTTTTTTCGAATTGAATCTAATCGATTGTATGCTTGTTGACTATCGAATAGTTCATCGGTCTTTTCTATTTCTAATAAAACGTTCTTTTGTGCTAAGAGAATTGTTGTGTGAAAGAAAATCACAACTATAAAAAATGTAAACTGAAATAACTTTTTCACACTAAATCAATTTGTTTTTTAAAGCCGTTGAAATCAATTTCGCCACCGAATTAACCTCCATTTTTTGCATAATGTTATCCTTGTGCTTTTCAACTGTACGTGGACTTACAAACAATTATTCAGCTATTTCCTTTGGACTCAAACCGTCGCAAAGTAACTTTAGAATTTCAATTTCTCGTTCCGAAAATTCAAAAGACTGGAGTAAATTCGTTGGTGTTGAATTTGAAACTCCGCTTAATGCTTTCAGTGCCTCGCGGGAATAATACACTTCCTTGTCTATTGCAGACTGAATTGCCTCTTTAAACTCAGAAAGTGAACAATCTTTGTTTAAAAAACCGATAGCACCATTTGTGATGCAATCTTGAATAATGGCTTTTTCATTGAGCATTGAGAGCATCAAAACTGGAATTTCAGCTTTAAATTTTTTGAGTTCAATCAATGTAGTTTTTCCATCCCAAACGGGCATTTCGTAATCCAGAAAAATTAAATCTGCGACTGATGATTACACGCTTCGTAAAGTAACTTTCCATTTTTAAAAACAGAAACCGTTGCTTTTTCTATGCAATTATGGAGAATTGAAGCAATGCCACTTGCAACAAGTTCATGATCGTCGGCTAAGAAAATAGTGGTAATAGTTTTCAATTAAAATAGTAGGTTTGATTTTAAAAGATTCTTAAAATTGATTACTTCAATAAGATTCCCTTTCGTTTGAATTGCTCGAGGTATTTAAAATTTTCTTCAACAATAGATTCCGCCGGAAAAACATAACGTTTATCGTACAAAACATCTTCCACCCAAAAACTAACCCAAAATTCATTTGAAAGCCCAAAAACTTCAGGCATTATCGGTTCAATTTTTGCAATTTCATTCGGCAATAACACCTCTATTCCATGGCGCAAAGTAGAAGTTTTAATTTTTTCTCCTGTCACAGTATTTTCTCCGTAACCTGTACTCGCTACAATAATTCCTTCCATGATATCATCGCGCATATTAATGAGGTAAACGGTATATTCTTTTTCCTTTTCCTCGTTCACGCTTTGAATGACTGCCACCCCTACATTTTCAACTTTTGGTCCTAAAAGCTCCTCTTTCATTTACTTATTAATTTTATTGGCTATTCGTTCTCCCATTGCTAAATAATAAAAAATGTCCCATGAATGTCCCACTTTTTGGTTGTTGATTTTGCAATAATTTTTATCATTCTTTTTAGACCTAGGAATTTCAAAATTATTCGACTTTATGTGTCCCAAACGAACAACCATTCTTCCTGTTTTTGGCATCACCATGATATATTGTCCACCTAAACCACGGTAGTAATGAACGGGGTTTCCAAAATTTGGATACACCCACGTTTGAAATCCATAGCGCGTATTGACAATTCCTTCATCTGTTGCAATTGGTGGTGTTTTAACCATTTCTTGCATATACCACTGCGGAACTATTTGTTTGCCTCCAATCGTCCCTTGTTTTAATAAGAGAAATCCAAGTAAAGCAAAATCTCTCGGTGAAGCATACAAACAACAATAAGCCTTTTCATCACCATTTTCCTTATCCAAACTCCAGTATGCTGTTTGTCCTGCTCCCATTGGTTTCCAAAGCCATTCTTCGGTTAACTCTGCAATCGTTTTTCCAGTTGCTTTTTTCAAGACAAAGGCTAATAATTGTGTGTCTCCACTTTGATAATTGAAAACAGTACCTGGTTTCACAACTACTTTTAGGCGGGTAACTAAACCGTACAAATCATCCGTGTAGTAGGCTTCTGCTGTTTCAGACAATGGGTTTTTTCCACTTTCTTCCCAATCAAAACCAGCAGCCATATACAACAAATGACGAATCGTTACTTTGTCCCTGCCGTTTTCTTTAAATTCTGGAATGTAGTTTCCTACAGGTTCGTCAACGCTTTTAATAAGACTTTTATCAATTGCGATTCCAATCAAAATACTAATCACTGTTTTTCCTGCCGAAAATGAATTTGATACCGTTTGACGCGTGTGAGTACCGTAGTATTTTTCAAATAACAACGTATCATTTTGGAACACCAAAAATGCTTGTGTTTTAAACTTTTTGTGAAATTTTTCTTCGTTTGCAGTAAAGGAAGCTTTGTTGAATTTTTTATGCTCTTTCCACTGAAACGCTTTACTAGAGGTTTCAATTGTGGATTTTGGAAACACGTCTAAATCGTAAATGGTTGGACCCATTTTTCCCACTAGGTAGGTTTTTGAAATCCCACTATACAAATAGTAACGACCTGTTAAAACAATAAATAAATTTCCTCCAATAATTACTAATAAAACGAAGTAAAGTAAGTAACGCAGAAGTTTTTTAAACATAGATTAAATTTTAAATTCAAACAAATAAGCCAAGTGATTTAAGAGCTTTTCACTGACTTCATTTATGTCTAATTCAGCGCCTAACTCTTGTTGCATTGAAGTTACTGCTTTGTCATCAATCCCGCAAGGAATTATGTGAGAAAAATAATTTAAATCTGTATTTACGTTAAATCCAATTCCGTGCATGGTTACCCAACGCGAGCATTTTACGCCCATTGCACAAATTTTTCGAGCGCGATCAGTGTCGCCTTCAATCCAAACACCTGTCAAGCCTTCCACCCTACCGCTTTCGATTCCAAAATCTGTCAAAGTCAAAATAACGGCTTCTTCGAGCAAGCGCATGTATTTATGAATATCGGTGAAAAATTGCTCTAAATCGAAAATTGGATAAACGACTAATTGTCCTGGGCCATGATAGGTAATATCGCCACCACGATTGATTTTGTAATAAGTTGCTTCGTGAACTTTGAGTTGTTCTTCGTTAAGCAATAAATGTTCTTGTTTTCCACTTTTACCTAAGGTATAAACGTGTGGGTGCTGGCAAAACAATAAATAATTTTGAGGAATTTCGGTCGTTTGACCATTTCTAAAAGCAATTTTTAAATCAACTGCTTCTTTCAATAATTTTTCTTGGTAATCCCAGGCCTCTTTGTAATCAATGAGACCTAGGAATTCACAAGTAACTTTTTTAATGTTATTCATTTAGAATTTAGCCATTTCACCTTTTAGGTAATCGATGATTGCGATATCAATAATATCTGCGCCATTCAAATTACATAAATAGTAAGAAGCCCAATCCACAACGTTGATTAAGTACAAAGAACGCTCAATAAATGAATCACCCTTTGCTTCTAACTTGTAAATTTTACCACAGATTTTCTCAACGTGAGCCATAGTAATTTCCAAACGCTTTTGGTTTCTCGGGTGTAAATCTCCTGTGCAGAAAAATAACGGTGCAAAACGTGCATCACCACCTGTCCATCCAACTAATTCGTTGTGGTTCATTTCAGGAATTGTGTGGTGCCATCCTAAGTATTTTGAATTCTCGTTAAATTGTTGACGCGCACGAACGATTACTCCTTCGTATTTAGTTTCTGCGTAATAAACACCAACTTTACCATATAAGAAGTCAGCAATTTCTTTCGCTTTAGCGTGAATTTCAGCGTTTTCAGCATTTAACAAATCAACTGCACTGCGCATTTTGTCAACGTTTGAAGCTGCTGTTAAACCCAATTTTGCTAAAATATCCAGTAATTGAACGACTGAAAAAGCCAATGCACTTCTTGGCGGATTTCCACCTGGAACGATTACATAATCATAACCGTTTTCTTCGCAGAAAGAAGCCAAATAACCACCGCTACAAATTCCGATGATGTGACATCCAATTTCTTTTGCTTCAGCAATACTCATCGTAGTTTCTTCTGTGTTTCCAGAATAAGAAGAACCAATTACAAGTGTGTTTGCATCAACAAAAGCAGGTAAAGAGTACTCGTTGCTAATGATGATTGGAACTTTAATTTCGTTTTGAACCCAATTTGAAACGATTTTCGCTCCGATTCCAGACCCACCCAATCCACAGATTAAGATGTTTTTAATTTCGTTTTTTGGTTGTTGGTAGGTTTTACCATTTCCGATTGCAATTGCATCAATGATGTTTTGCGGGAAAGCTTCGATTAGTTGTTTCATTTTTATTGTTTTGATATTAGTATTTTAAGATGTTAGGATTTTAGGATGTTAGGATTTTACGACTTTATGAGAAATGAGAGAATGACTTTTGTTCAAAGTGATATTCGAGCTTCCCTTCCGTCAATTGACGGAGATTGAGGGAGGTGATACTTATTTCAATCATCCCCCTTTGTCCCCCTTCAAAGGGGGAAAGAAATTCATCTCTTCACTTTCAATTCTTCATTCTTCATTCTACATTCTTAATTATAAAGGGATATTCCCATGTTTTTTCATTGGTAAAGTTTCTGCTTTTTTCTCCAACATTTTGAAGCCAGCAATTAATTTAGCTCTTGTTTCTTCAGGAAGAATTACGTCGTCAACGATTCCACGTTCTGCTGCACGGTAAGGATTAGCGAACATTTCAGCGTATTCAGCTTCTTTTTCCAGCCATTTTGCTTGCTGGTCTTCTGCTGTTGCTATTTCTCTTTTAAAAATAATTTCCGCCGCTCCTTTTGCTCCCATTACAGCGATTTCTGCTGTTGGCCATGCAAAATTCAAGTCAGCACCGATACTTTTTGAATTCATCACATCGAAGGCGCCACCGTAAGCTTTACGAGTAATTACCGTAATTCTCGGAACGGTAGCCTCTGAAAAAGCGTACAATAATTTTGCACCATGTGTTATGATACCTCGCCATTCTTGATCCGTTCCAGGTAAGAATCCAGGTACATCTTCAAACACTAAAAGTGGAATGTTGAAAGAATCACAAAAACGAACGAACCGCGCTCCTTTTCTTGACGCATCGATATCTAAAACACCTGCCATTGCTGACGGTTGATTGGCAACCACGCCAATTGTTCTTCCTTCGATACGTGCGAATCCAACAACAATGTTTTTAGCATAATCAGCTTGAACTTCACGGAAACTATTATCATCAATTACGCAATCCACTACTTTGCGGATGTCGTAAGGGATGTTTGTATTATCGGGCAGAATTTTTCCAATCTGCTCTAATTTTGCTTTATTAAATTCGTAAATACTTGGTTGAGGTGCTTGTTCATAAGCGTTTTGTGGGAAATAAGTCACCAAATCGCGCACTTGTTTCAAGCATTCAACATCATTACTCGATGTAAAATGATTCACTCCTGATTTTTCAGCATGCGTTTTTGCTCCACCCAAATCTTCTGAAGTAACTTCTTCGTGAGTAACAGTTTTCACCACATTTGGACCTGTCACAAACATGTAAGAAGTTTCTTCCACCATGAAAATGAAATCGGTTAATGCGGGAGAATAAACTGCTCCACCAGCACATGGTCCCATGATTACTGAAATTTGTGGAATCACACCAGAAGCACGTGTATTTCTGTAGAAAATATCCGCATATCCAGCTAAAGAAACCACGCCTTCTTGAATACGAGCACCGCCAGAATCATTCAAACCGATAACAGGTGCACCGTTTTTCATTGCTAAATCCATAATGCGACAGATTTTTGCAGCGTGTGTTTCAGAAAGAGAACCTCCCAAAACTGTGAAATCCTGAGAAAACACATAAACTAATCTTCCGTGAATCGTTCCGTAACCTGTGATAACTCCATCACCAGGAAAACGCGTTTTATCCAAGCCAAAAGCGTTGGAACGGTGTTCAACAAAAGCGCCAATTTCTTGAAAAGAATTTTCATCTAAAAGCACGGTAACGCGCTCTCTAGCAGATAATTTTCCTTGTTGATGTTGTTTGTTGATGCGCTCAATTCCTCCTCCGAGTTTGGCGTCTTCTCTTCTATTGAGTAAATCTTGGTTTCTATCCATAATTAATGTGCGTGACAAAAATAAGGATTATTGTTAATGGACGTACAGACTGCTTAGGAATTGCGAACGAATTAATTGCGAATTGCGAACGGATTTTCATAATGCTTATTAATTGCGAACTAATTAATTGCGAATTGCGAACGGATAACCATAATGCTTAGGAATTGCGAACGAATTAATTGCGAATTGCGAACAGATAAACATAATGCTTAGGAATTGTGAACGAATTAATTGCGAATTGCGAACGGATAAACATAATGCTTAGGAATTGCAAACGGAATAATTGCTCCGCCGTGGATTACATACGAAGTTTAGTTATTTAGGTTTAAGAAAAATCATTTATAGAGATATGAGTTTGGATAAATCAGTGTGTCGGTTCCGAAAACAACTAATGATTTCTTTGGACTAACAGCAATGATTTTTCCATTCAAAATAGTATTTGAGGTGTGGTGTTTTTCCATTTCTCTTACAACACTATCATTTACCTCATGTTTCATTCTGTTTTTAACTTCACTGTTGTTATCGCGTTTGAAAAGCTTATTGTATCGTTTTCGTGTAATATTGATTGAACCATTTTTTTTAGAAAAACTTAGCAAAATCGCTTTTCGTTTTTCAAAACCTACAATACGATAATTTTTAATTCTAGATTTTGATTTAATCGTTTGAACTTTCTGATTAATAATAAAATGGTTGAATTGAGTAGGGTTTTTA
The DNA here is from genome assembly GCA_044372955.1 of Crocinitomicaceae bacterium. Taxonomy (GTDB): domain Bacteria; phylum Bacteroidota; class Bacteroidia; order Flavobacteriales_D; family Crocinitomicaceae; genus UBA952. The sequence continues at coordinate 13,137 of JBILQY010000023.1, forward strand.
AAGTGTAAAATTTGCTCGTATTCTTTGGTATAACTGATTTGATTATTTATCTCTCGCTGCACTACATCGGCAACAGCAATTATTTCAATTCGTTGAAAAAGAGCAAAATGAGTTTTTTTAATATCAACTGAAATGTTTTCAAGAGTTTGATTGGATTTCAATGGATAATTAGCTATCAAAGTTCGTTTTACTTCGTTGATAAACACATCTTGTCGAAAACCGCCAAAACCAGCAAAATAGCGTACTTTGTTATATCCAACTGCGATATCAACATATTCTACTTTTTCACCACGATGAGAATTCTGGTCTAATAACATTCCTTGGTGTTGTACACAAGAAGCTAAAACCAATATTACCCCTAAAAACAAATACTTCCCCATCACTGCTTTTTAAATTCTATTTGAACTAAATTAGAAAAAGATTTTGATTTTTAGTTAAAATTTTTTCTAGTGAACTGACTTTCAAGTGCTAACTTTTCCTTTCCTTTATAGCTTCAAATCTACTACTATGCAAACAGTATTTACGCTTCAATCAACTGATGGAATAAATTTAAGAGGGTTTAAACTTTTACCTAAGGGGAATTGCAATGCGGTCATTGCTTTAATTCATGGCATGGGTGAACACAGTTTGCGTTATCTTCATGTAGCTAAATTCTTTGCAGATCATGGAATAGCAACAATGGGTGTTGATTTACGTGGGCATGGAAAATCAGATGGAAAACGTGGGCATACACCTAATTACGAAACCTTAATGAAAGACATTGAATGTTTTTTGAAAAAGGTAAAGCAAGAATTTCCTCAATTACCCATTATCATTTATGGTCATAGCATGGGAGGAAACTTAACGTTGAATTACTTAATTCGAAAACAGCCAGAATTGAGTGCTGCAATTGTAACTTCCCCCTACCTTAGATTAGCTTTTGAACCACCAAAATGGAAAGTTGTCCTTGGGAAAATGAGCGCAGGAATCTTTCCTTCTTTATCCCAACCAACAGGTTTAGAAACGGCTGCTATTTCGCGAGACAAAAAAGTAGTGAAAGCTTATGAAGTTGATGAGTTGGTTCACGATAAAATAACCTCAGCATTTTTTGTAAACGTTCATTTTGCAGGGCCTTTTGCAATTGAAAATGCAGCTAAAATAAAAACTCCTCTTTTAGTAATGCATGGTTTAGAAGATCGCTTGACTTCTCCGGATGGAACGAAAGAATTTATGCAAAATGCTGGTTCAAATGTAACAGTTAAATATTGGACGGGCTTATTTCATGAAATTCACAATGAACCTGAGCAGCAAGAGGTTTTTCAAACAGAATTGGATTGGTTGAAAGAAAATAAAGTGATTTAATTATTCAATTTTTTCTGATTTAGTACTCCTTTTTTTCTGTGTCAAGTTTGAAGCAGTTGTTTATTTTACCATAACTTTACAACATGCGTGAAGAAGATAAACGTTCATCAGATGAACAACCCTTAAAAGAAATCATTGATAAATTCTTAAAAGCTTATTCTTTAGAGCATAAGATGAAAGAATACGATGTGATTGAAAATTGGCCTATTTTAATGGGAAAGGCTGTTGCTTTCCGTACGAAGGAGATTTCTATTTCCAACAAGAGAATGCGTTTGGTAATAGATTCATCCGTCATGCGCGAAGAATTACTTTTCGGAAAACAACTGATTATTGACCGCGTGAACGATTACGCTGGATTTGAAATAATAAATGATATTTGGTTTGCTTAAATCGAGCTATTTTTCGAATTGAAACAACCAATCGTATAATTCGTCTGTTCTGAAAACGCGTTCTAAGTCACCATGATTGGCACCAGGAACAATTGTAAATTTTAAATTTTCGTCGGTACAAGCTTTAATTGCATTCACCATTTTTTGCGATTCACTCAAAGGAACAGCTGAGTCTCTATTTCCATGCTGAATCCAAACAGGAATCGTGGATAATGCTTCCCCATCTTTTGGATTTCCACCACCACAAAGCGCAACAGCAGCAGTAACAATTTCAGGATAAGCACCGGCAAAACCCAAAGTTCCGTAAGCGCCCAAACTCATTCCTGCAACATAAACACGATTAGTGTCCGTATTAAAAGTACGTTGAACAAACTGCAAGACGGACAATATTTTTTCTGGCTCCCAAGATTTTCCAGCAGGAACTTGTGGTGCAATAACAATTGCTGGAATCGAACGACCTTTTTCAATTTCGTGAATGACACCGTATTTCTTTACTAATTCTAAATTATTTCCAGAGAGACTTCTTCCGTGTAAGAAGATCAAAATCGGAGGCTTGCTTTTTAAAATACTATCGGAAGGTAAATGCAACCAAAAAGGATATTTTGCTTGGTTATAAATAGGTTGTAGTTGTGCTTGTGTTAGGAATTGTAAACTCAAAAACAAGAAAAGAAAAAGGCTTTTTTTCATGGGGCTCTAAATTAGGCCCAATAGCTAAACGTCTGTAAATTAATTGTTCACATTCAAAAAAAGTTGCCAACAAAAAACCGCCTGTTTTTCAGCTTATTTCATATCAATTGGAGCAACAACCTCTGGTGCCTCTTCTTCTGAATCTCTTTTTTTCAACAAGTAACCAATTCCAAAACCTCCACCTATTCCGAATCCTGTTGAAGCAACTTTGCGTGTTTCAATGAATAAA
>JBILQY010000259.1:0-4257 GCA_044372955.1 Crocinitomicaceae bacterium
GATGTATTGCTATTTTCAGGTTCGATTTTGGAAAATATTCGCTTTGGAAACACGGATGCTACGGAGCAAGAAGTGATTGAAGCAGCAAAAAAAGCAAATGCGTGGGAATTTATCGATTCATTTCCGGAGAAGTTAGCAACAGAAGTGGGCGACAGAGGTATTCAGTTATCAGGTGGTCAAAAACAACGTATTGCGATTGCGCGCGCTATTTTGAAAAATCCACAAATATTGATTTTAGATGAAGCAACCTCAGCTTTGGACTCAGAATCAGAACGTTTGGTGCAAGATGCCTTGGATAAATTAATGAAAGGCAGAACTTCAATCGTGATTGCGCATCGCCTGTCAACTATTCGAAATGCCGACAACATTCTTGTTTTACAACACGGTGATATCCTTGAATCAGGAACGCATCAAGAATTAATTGAGAAAAAAGGATTGTACGCTGATTTGGTGGCGCTACAAACGATGGAGGGGTAGGATAAAATTTGAAAATTGATTAATTTGAAAATGGTCACTTCTCTTATTCGCCGCGACGAACCCCCTCAAGGGGATAAACAGATATTGTGAATCTAATATTTTGTTGTAAAACAGAAGATTATGGTGCCTCACAAGATTAAAACTCGAAGTAAGATTAAGGCTTCCTCCCTTGAGGGAGGACAGAGGAGGGTGACTAATAAATCAACAAATGAGGATGACTTTTAATTATTCTAACTTTCCAAAAATTACCCTACATTTACTTGAAATTATACAAACCTAATGCGCTTTTTTCTCCTTCTCGCTGTTTTTGCTTGCAAAGGAATTTTTGTAGTAATTGCAAATTCATAATTGCGAACGTAGTAATTGCAAAATCATAATTGCGAATTGCAAATGGGTTTTCTGGAAGCGCTCATCGCAAGCTATTCGTTGGCAAATTTTTAAGCATTATGGAATTATGTTTGCAATTCGCAATTAATCCGTTTGCAATTATTAAGCGTAATGGTTTTCCGTTTGCAATCCGAAATTAATCTGAAACAATGATCTTATTTATTTGGAAATAGCAACTGATTAACGTTTGCTAAATCTAAGAACCAATTTTGTACAGGAGGAGAGACTCGAACTCTCAAAATCTTGATCCTAAATCAAGCGCGTATGCCATTCCGCCACTCCCGCATTTGTTGCCCCAAAAGGATTCGAACCTCTAGTCCAAGAACCAAAATCTTGTGTGTTGCCTTTACACTACAGGGCATTTTATTTTTTTAATCTTTCGGCACGTTTACTTCCATTATCAACTCAAGAGACAGTTGAGTTAAAGTCTTTGGCAAAGTGCCTAGTGGAACAGACAGGATTCGAACCTGTATCTTCGGATTTTCAGTCCGGCGCATTGACCAACTTTGCTACTGTTCCAGTTGTCGGATAGGCAGGATTCGAACCTGCGTGCTCCTCATCCCAAATGAGGCGAGATAGACCAACTCCTCTACCACCCGAAAAAAAGAGACAAGGAAGGGACTCGAACCCTTACAAAATAGTTTTGCAGACTATTGCCTTAACCATTCGGCCACCTTGTCAAAAAAAAAAGCACCTCTTGTGGAGATGCTCGTGTTGTTATTTATATAAAATGATTTACATCACACGACATGCTCCTTAAAATGAATACTCGGAAACGAACTACAAAAAGTTTGCGGCTGGAGGGAATTTGCTTTTATCATATAGGTATTAAATCGTTTCATTTCTATTTTGTTTTTCTGATTTCGATGGTGCAAATATCTGTACTATTTTTCAATTACACAAATTTATTATTGATTTATTTTATTGATATTCAATTAGTTAAGTTAATTTTAAGACACTAGAATTCCTGTTCACTCGTAAGTAAATTTTGCTCATTTCCTCAATTGACTGTCTCTCAATTGCTTCATGTTTTAGCTTCGCTTTTTTATGTCTTCGTTTTTATTTTATCATTTTCAAAAAATAAATCAAAAAAAAAGCGCCCAACTGGTGGACGCTCGTTCAATTATCTTCGTTTTAAACTCTATTTAGGCATTTTCAAACTGAAAAAATATTCACTGCGACCTGATTTCCGACCTCCAAAGGGGAAACAACTACTCGAAATCTGGAGCAGTAGCAGGATATGTTTTTCAATTATTCGTTTCATTTTTTACGATTTATAGTTCCTAAACGTCATTTAATTAAGCTTAGTTGCTTTCTTCAGTATTCATTGAAGCTAATTTTTCTCTTTCAGCAGCTTCTTGTTTTTTTCTTTTTTTCACTTTCCAAGGTGCATTTCTCTGCCAGTCTCCAGCCATAATTGAACCATAAGGAAGCACTTCATCGATTACTGTTCCTAATCCAAATTCATCCATTTGATTTCTAACTGTCGCCGAATTTTTGTACGCTGAAGGCAATTCTGTAATGTCAATTTCATTGGAAAAGAAGCGCACATCCAAGCCTTTTGTTTCTTCTTCAAAAATTTCAGAGATAGATTGCTGCCCTTTTTCTCGCGAATGCGCCGATCTACTTTTGTTTCTTCCAGCTCCATGAGGGGCAAAACCTAAATTGTTGGCTGTTGAGTCACCTTCTACAATCAAAACGGGTTCAGCCATATTCAATGGAATCAAACGCGGACCAGTGATGTCAGGCATAAATTTCTCATTCAATGGCGTTGCACCCTTAGCATGGTAAAACAAATCACCATCTTTGAAAACGAAATTATGTTCGTTCCAAAATCTGTTTTCAATGTTAGCTCCAATTTTTGAAGCAGTTGCATCGTGAATACAAGTATGATTTTTTTTTGTCCAAGCTCTAATCACTTGCAAAGCATCCCAATAATGTTGTCCATCTTCTGTATCAAAAGGAATCCAAGCGTTTTGTTTTAAGGTGTCAATTGAAAGTTCTTGTCTGTACTTTTCGGCAATTTTCATTCCTGTTTCAAACAACTTTGCCCCTACTCCTCTTGAACCGTGATGCGTTACCATCATCGTATTTCCCGTATTTTTAGAAGTCCCCACAAATAAAAAGTGATTTCCATCTCCTTGTGTTCCTAAATGTTTTCGGGCGACTTGAATGAACTGATCATTATTCAAAATAGGATTGTTTTCAAAAGCTTCCAATAACTCTTTTGGGAATAAATATTGGTCATTTCGTTCTCGACCACCTCCACCAAAATGCGTAGAAGCGTGCGCAGCATCCATTACTAATTTAGGATCTATTTTTCCAAAATCCGTCAACATCACCGAGCAACAAATGTCAGCACTATGCATTCCTGGATGAATGGCATTTTTTGTTACCACTACTCCACCAACTGGAATTGTTCCCATAGAACCGGCAGGACAAGCATCGGGCATAATCGCACCAGAAACAACTGTTGGGGTTTTCATCACTTCATTCATTGTTTGAATAACTGCATTGATATTTGCCTCTTCCAATTCATTTTCTGCCTTGATATTAATTGCGAAAGGAACTGGAATCTCCAACAAATCCAACATTGGTTTCGCTTTGTATTGTTCCAAATAATCCAGCATTTCTGCTCCTTCTAATTGGTAAGTATTGATGTATTCAATTGCGATTTTGAACCATTTCCCAGGTTTGAAACCCAATTCGATTAATTTGTTTCCGTCGATGTTTTTAAAAGCTTCCATTTTATGTGTTTTTAATTTCGAAACAAAGATTGAAAAGCATGTACGCAATTATTCTGCGCAGTTGAAAATTTATTTTTACTTTTAGTTATGGCTTTAAACAAAAACGCACTGATTCGTTATAAAACGATTGATAAATGTCTCCAAAATCGGTATCGTTTGTGGACCTTGGAAGATTTGATTGACGCTTGTTCGGATGCTTTGTATGAATTTGAAGGTAAGGATGTTAACGTTAGTAAACGAAGCATTCAAATGGACATTCAACTGATGCGCAGCGATAAATTGGGTTACAATGCTCCAATTATTGTGTATGACAAAAAATACTACAAATACGAAGATGAAACGTTCTCTATTACGAATATTCCGTTGACTGAAAATGATATGAATGTGCTTTCAGAGACGGTTGAAATGTTGAAGCAATTCAAAGATTTTTCGCTTTTTTCGGAATTAGACGGCATCATACAGCGCTTGGAAGATAAAGTTTACACAGAAAAAACAAAGAAATCCGCCATCATTCATTTGGAGAAAAATGAGCATTTGCGAGGCTTAGAGCATTTGGATGTAGTGTATCAAGCGATTTTAAAGGAAGTGTGTTTGAGTATTACCTATCGATCTTTTAAAGCTCGAGCGGCAACAACGATTGATTTTC
>JBILQY010000258.1:0-4257 GCA_044372955.1 Crocinitomicaceae bacterium
AAAATCTCTGTGAAAGGTGGTGATATGCACCCAGTGTATAAGTTTTTAACTGAAAAAAGTAAAAACGGATTGGAAGACAGCAAAGTAGAATGGAATTTCCAAAAGTATCTTTTAGATGAAAATGGTCATTTAGTAAGAGTTGTTTCGCCGAGAGTTCAACCAGATGATGCCTCAATTATTGAATGGATTGAAAAGTAATTTTCAGTTGTATTCAAAACTCTTAAAATCGTTGAAATATTGTTGATAAGTTAGGCTGTTCAGCGCTTTAAAACATCCATTAAATCGGCTTTAGTTTCGTATTTTTGTTCGCTTCAAAATGAATTGAATCATAACAAAAATAATATGGCTGAAGAAGAAAGAAGAGACAATTATTCTGCGGATAATATACAAGTATTAGAAGGTCTTGAGGCGGTACGTAAGCGCCCAGCGATGTATATCGGAGACACAGGAATCAAGGGTTTACATCACCTTGTTTATGAGGTTGTCGATAACTCGATTGATGAGGCGCTTGCAGGATACTGTAACACAATTCACGTTTACATAAATGAAGATAATTCTATAACTGTTCGCGATAATGGTCGTGGAATTCCAACGGCAATGCATACCAAAGAGAAAAAGTCTGCATTAGAAGTTGTAATGACTGTTTTGCACGCTGGTGGTAAATTCGATAAAGACACTTACAAAGTTTCTGGTGGATTACACGGTGTAGGTGTATCTTGTGTTAATGCATTATCTATCGCTTTAAAAGCTACTGTTTACCGCGAAGGGAAAATTTTCCAACAAGAATATAGTATTGGTAAACCTTTGTACGATGTTAAAATCGTTGGTGAAACTACTGAAAACGGTACTGAAGTTACTTTCAAACCAGACGGAACAATTTTCGAATTTACAGATTATAATTTCGATACATTAGCTGCTCGTATGCGTGAATTAGCTTTCTTGAACAAAGGAATCACAATTACGCTTACAGATCGTAGAACAGAAGACGAAAACGGCAAATCACCAATGACAACATACCATTCAGAAGGTGGTTTACGTGAATTTGCTCAATATTTAGACAGAAACCGTGAAGCATTAATTACTGATGTAATATACTTTGAAGGTGAAAGAGAAAACATTCCTGTTGAAGTTGCTTTAACTTACAACACGTCGTACACTGAAAATATTCAAGCGTATGTGAATAACATTAATACGCACGAAGGTGGAACGCATCTATCTGGTTTCAGAAGAGGTTTGACAAATACATTGAAAAAATATGCAATGGATTCTGGAATTCTTGCAAGAGAGAAAATCGAAATTGATGGTGACGATTTCCGTGAAGGATTGACAGCTGTTGTTTCAGTTAAAGTTCAAGAGCCACAATTTGAAGGTCAAACTAAAACGAAGTTAGGAAACAGAGAAGTTACTGCTCCAGTTAGTCAAGCAGTTTCTGAAATGCTTTCCGCTTATTTAGAAGAGCATCCAGCTGAGGCAAAATTAATCGTTGAAAAAGTAATATTGGCAGCTAGAGCACGTCACGCAGCAAGAAAAGCACGTGAAATGGTTCAACGTAAAAACGTTTTAACTGGTTCAGGTTTGCCTGGAAAATTAGCGGACTGTTCCGAAAAAGATCCTGCAGCTTGTGAGATTTACTTTGTCGAGGGAGATTCAGCGGGTGGAACTGCAAAACAAGGTCGCGATCGCCACTTTCAAGCAATTATGCCTTTGAGAGGTAAAATCTTGAACGTTGAAAAAGCAATGCAACACAAAATATTCGAAAACGAAGAAATTAAAAATATCTATACTGCGCTTGGAGTTAGAATTGGGACAGAGGACGACTCAAAAGCATTGAACTTAGAAAAATTAAGATACCACAAAATCATTATCATGTGTGATGCCGACGTAGATGGTTCACATATCGAGACCTTGATTTTAACGTTCTTATTCCGCTATATGAAGGTATTGATTGAAAACGGATATGTTTACATTGCAACACCACCACTTTACCAAGTTAAGAAAGGAAATAAATCTGAATATGCTTGGAACGAAGACATGCGTGATCGCTTGATTAACGAATTGAAAGGTGGAGGTAGCGAATCTTCTGTTAACGTTCAACGATACAAAGGTTTGGGTGAAATGAATGCAGAACAATTATGGGAAACAACAATGAATCCTGAAATGCGTACATTGCGTCAAGTAACTATTGAAAACGCTGCTGAGTGTGATCAAATTTTCTCAATGTTAATGGGAGATGATGTACCACCAAGAAGAGAATTTATTGAAAAAAATGCAAAATACGCGAAGATTGACGTTTGATTCTTAAAACAAAATATACGAAATCCCACTCGAAATTTTTCAAGTGGGATTTTTTTTGTTTTGATATCTTAATTTACTAGTTATAGAAGAAAAGATTCTTTGAATAACAGCTTGTTCTAAAAAAATATATAATTTTGCATTACTGTAATACAGATTACAGTAACTTAAATTACTATAAATGAAATTTTATAACAGAGAAAAAGAATTAGCCAACCTAAAAACTATAAGAGAAGCTGCCCTAGAATCTGCGCAGATGACTTTTATGGTTGGTCGCCGACGTATTGGAAAAACTAGCTTGCTATTAAAATCTGTTGAAAACACGACTTTTCTCTATTTTTTCATTTCCAAAAAAAGTGAATTTCTACTTTGTCAAGACTTTGTAGAAGAAATAAAAGTGAAACTTGACACAGAAGTATATGGAACATTCAAAAGCTTTCGTGAGATTTTTGGCTTATTATTGACAAGCTCAAAATCACAATCATTTACATTGATTATTGATGAATTTCAGGAATTACAGTTTATCAACCCATCGATTTACAGTGAAATGCAAAATTTATGGGATAGCCACAAGAATGAATCGAAATTGAATTTACTACTTTGCGGTTCTGTTTATTCGTTAATGAAACGCATTTTTGAGGATAACAAAGAACCCTTATTTGGTCGAGCGACTAATAAAATTTACTTGAAAAGTTTTCCGATTGCCACATTGAAAGAGGTTTTGCAAGATTATAATCCCAAGTATACGAACGAAGACTTATTAGGATTTTACACTTTAACAGGCGGAGTGGCAAAATACGTCGAATTGTTGATGAATGCCAAAGCATTTACTTTCAAAAAAATGTTGGATTATGTCGTGAATGAAAATTCCTTTTTCATCGAGGAAGGAAAAAATGCTTTAATCAACGAATTTGGAAAGGAATATGGAAATTATTTTTCCATTCTATCATTAATTTCCGCTTCAAAAACATCGCGCCAAGAAATTGAATCCATTTTGGAAATTCAGACTGGTGGATTTTTAGAACGATTAGAAAATGAATATGGTATTTTAAAAAAAACACGGCCAATTTTTGCTAAAGACACAGGTAGAGTTGTAAAATATACGATTGAAGATAATTTTTTAAACTTTTGGTTTCGTTTTATTTATAAATACAAAAGTGCAATTGAAATCGGAAATTTTGAATTCGTTCGATTGCGAATAATTGAAGATTTTTCAACATATAGTGGTTTAGTACTGGAGAAATACTTCCGTCAAAAGCTAATTGATAGCGGTAAATATTCTGCCATTGGAAACTATTGGGAAAAAGGGAACAAAAATGAGATTGACATTGTTGCAGTGAACGAATATGAAAAACGAATCGATTTTTTCGAAGTAAAACGAAATCCGAATAAAATCAACCTTGCTAAGCTTGAATTGAAAGCTGAAAAACTTACCACAAATTTCGATGGATACACCTTTAACTACATGAGTTTTTCTCTGGAAGACTTATAAACTGTCAGCTTTTAATTTTTACAAGAATCTTTATCCAAAACCAATCCTTGCACCAGCTTTTTTTACTAACAACTCTGTCTGACAAAACTTCAAAATTGTATTAAAAGCAACCTCGACACCTTGTATCACTTCGTGAATTTCATTTTTACGAACTATTTAAAACAAAAAAGCCTTTCAAGAAATCTCCTGAAAGGCTTTGTGTTACTAGTGTGATCCCGTTTGGATTCGAACCAAAGACCTACTGCTTAGAAGGCAGTTGCTCTATCCAGCTGAGCTACGGGACCAGTTATTATTCTGCTTGGCGGCAGTTGCTTCCGTCAGTTGACGGACTGAGCTACTTTACCAAATTTTATTCTGCTTGGCGGCAGTTGCTTCCGTCAGTTGACGGACTGAGCTACTTTACCAAATTTTATTCTGCTTGGCGGCAGTTGCTTCCGTCAGTTGACGGACTGAGCTACTTTACCAAATTTTAT
>JBILQY010000036.1:0-12314 GCA_044372955.1 Crocinitomicaceae bacterium
TTCACAGGTATTTCAACTGAATATTGATCCTCAGAAGCTGCTGTAAATGTTCCGTCTCCGTTTTCATCTTCTTCAAATTGGAACAGTACCAAGCTATTGGTTAGAGAACCATCTCCCCAAACCATCACGTTGAAATAAACAGAATTTGGATTAGAATTTAGAGGAAAGGTTGTATTTCCACCTGCGGTTGCTTTGAAGTTTACTAAACCAATTAACCAATCCCAATCAACTGTTCCTGCAAGGTTGTAATATGCATTTCCTTGTGGAGCTGTAATATCAGATTTCACTTGAAAATCCATATCGGCTCCTGATTGAATGAAATATGTCCAGCCAGAATTGAATCCTGCTTCAAAATCTGCCACCACGTAACCAGCATTCGTTTTAGGTTGAATTACCTTCACATAATCGACTAGTGTGTCTGTTTCACCTGTAAATGTCAATTGAACTTTGCAATTTTCTGATTTAAATAGTGGTAAAGAGGTCGTACTTCCAGCCCATAAAGAAACCGATTCTGTTAAAGCGTTTCCTGTTCCTTCAATTGTTTTCACTGCACCACTTGTCAAACCGATAATATCTAATTTCCAAGCTATCGTTTTTGAAAATTCTGCGGTAAAGAAAACAGTTTCGCTAGCTGAAAAATCAACTGAATCTTTACTAGCTTCTAAAGTTGTAATGACTGAAAATTGTCCATTTAAATCTTGTAAAGATGGACCGTCCATTTTGTCTAGTTCTTTCTTGCGGCAAGCGACAAGAACAGCCAAAATGCAAATAAGGGAAAGAGCTTTTTTCATCTGTTAATGTTTTAATTAAACTTTAAAAAATTGCATAAATTAATTTTACTCAAAAGTTTTCTCCCTTCGGTCGAAATGACTTTCGAGGAGAGTGTTTGGCGAAAATTCAAAGAATTTTCGAAATCGTCCTCCTGTGTTCCAGTCATTTCGACTGGAAGGAGAAATCTTTTTGTTGGTCTTATTATCCTATTCATTTTAATTAGAATTTCATAATATAATACAACAACACTTGGTTATAGCGATAAGCTAATTGGTCATTCAGACTGTTTCTGTTTGACTCAAAAATCGCCGCTAAATAAATATCTTTTGAAAAATTAAATTTCAATCCGCCAGAAAGATTGTATTCGTCACCACCAGCAACTACACCGTAGAAATTGATGATGTCGCCCGCAGTGTTTCTTATCGGCATAATTTCGTTTCCATTTGTGTTAAAGTAATACACATTTCCCAAAAGTGTTAAATCTTTAATCACTTCTAACTCTAAACCAGTATGAAGCGTTAATGTTTTCAAATCAATTTTTTCGAAGTCAAATTCGCTTGTGCGTTTGGTAGTTTGGTAAGCAATTCCAAGCTGTAAAACTTGCTGTTTTTTCCATTTCATTAAGTTTGAAAAGTTGAAACGAACATTGGAATTTAAATAGTTGAATTTGCGTAACTCAAACGTTCCTTGTCCGCGAACTTCGCTCAAACGATAGTAAGAAAGGTCTGCCAAAATGATTTTTTTCTTGTCTTCATAATGTGCTCCAGCATACAAACCTCGACGATTGAAAGTAGCAGTTCCATAAGGCAATACGTTATTAATCATTGGATTATATGCCATTATCTTAGTAGAAATACTTGCGTTATAAAGCGTTGGATCGTTGTATAAATCGTAGTTCGAAAGTGGACGCACAATTTGGTCATTGGTATAGCGCTCAAAGAAGTTATTCGTTTGGTTGAAATCAATACGTTTCGATTGCGCACCAAAACTTCTGAAATCCGCACCATTGTCCATATAGCCAAGGTGTAATTTTAAACCCGCTTTTTTCAACTCTAAATTCGCTTTTGCATTCACGAAGTAATCCGATAATTTTCCTTCGTTGTTTTGTGTCGAAAAACTAGAAGATAAACCGCTTTCACCATCCACTGAAACTTTGAATTTTTCTTGGTCAAATTTCAATTCATAAGTCAAAGTGTTTACGTTGTTTCGATAAGCATCCGTACTGTTTGCTGTTTGTTTTAAATCGAAAACACTCACGTGATTGTAAGCAATTGCAAAATATTTACTTTGCGTAAGAGTAATATTTCCTCCGCCGTACAAACGTTCCAAAATAGTACTCAAATTGCTTGGATTCAAGCGCGTGATGAAACCGTTGAACTTCAGTTCTTGAATGAATTTCGGAAATTGAATAGCAAAGTCTGCTGCAGCTCCTTGTTGACGCCACGTGTTTTTATTTGTGTAAAATGACTCGTAATTCAAGACTTCTTCTTTGATTTTATTCGTTCCAGAAGTTTGTACCAATAAGTCAGGATTGTGATTGTAGAATGTGTAGGGAGACAACTTGTAATCGATATTCCCGATTTGGTAACGCAAAACATTTCCAGCAACGCCTTTCACGTATAGTTGACGCACATCAAATGTAACTCCGCTTCCCCAAAATCCTCCAAACGCATTGTTAATTCGCAACATTCCAAGAATTTCTGTATTGGCATTTGGATTGATTTTTATTCCTAAGTCAATCAGTGCGTATCCACCCGTGTTTTTTCTAGCGGTAACAGTATCTTCGGCGTCACTTGAAAAATTATTGTGAGAAATCAGTGAACGTGCGCCACCAACAAATTGCACTTTCTTCCCATCTTGTCCGAAGACAAAAAGAGCCATAAAACTGCTTAGAAATAGTATATAAAACTTCATCTTAAAAGAATATTTTTAATTCAACTGTTGTTTCCATTCCCTTGTATTGATCCAAAGAGAAATTATAATCTTGGTAATTCATCCAGCGCTGACGAACATATAAACCTGTGTTTTTTGCCAACTGAATATCTAAACCAACGGCGTAGCTATAACCACGTTGATTTTTAGCTTTTCCAGATACAGCATCCAACACCGTGTTTTCGTTTGCAATAATGCGGTCGTAACCAAAATAATTGGAAAGGATAACCTTTGGAAACAACAAATAATAAAATTCTAATTGGTTGTTATAACTCTGTAAATAAGCTTTTTGTGAATATTTTGGCAAGACAGAAAAATCACGTTGTACGCTGTGTAAGCCACCGAGGTAAAACACTAATAATTCTCTTCCAAAAAGTTTAAATTCTGTTTTATAGCTGATTTCAATAGCGTTGAATCCTTTTGCTGAAATGGAGTCTGTAATTTCTAATGTTTCGTAAACACCACGATAGATTTTACTCAAATTTCCATAAGGACCAACGCCAGCAGGAAACGCCCAACGCCAAAATCTAGAAAGTGCTAAATTGTTGGCTACGTGGCCATAAGTGATTTTATCAGACAAACCAATAATTTCTGCAGAAGCACTGTAGCCAAGTGTTAGTTTATGTTTTTTATAATCTAAATCTGTGTTTAAAATTATACCGCGACGGTTGTTTGTGAGCTGACCTATTGAAACCAATGAACTTGCAAATGGAATCAAAGGTGTTTGACTTCCTGGTGTTTCTGCTGTAGCAAAAGCGTCGTTGTATTCAGAAACGGAAGTATTCCAAAAGATTCCATTGTTGTTAATCACTTTCGGACTGATTTGGTAGTAACGCACTTCAATTGGGAATTTTGTCAACTCTCTAGAAAATTGAACTTTCACATCAATCGCTTCACCCCATTGTCCTTGCGTACTTGGACTGAAATAATTTCCTGCGCCCACTTCTCCTAAAACAGTCACAAGACCAAAAGCCCATTTGAATTCAGAAGTAAATAAATTATATCCGATGGCTAAACGTGCTAAACTATCCGTGAATGTTCTACTTGAAATACCGTTCACACTTACAAAATTGTTACCGAAAGTCTTTTTGATTTTCCCTGCAGTAAGCGTGTTTGGAGTTGGTAAAGTTCCACCGTTAAATTGTGATTTTCCGTGCATAAACGCAAAAGAAAAACCTTTCGGTAAATTGTTTCCGTCGAAGATAAATCCTTGAAAAGCTTGTTGTCCCCAGCGTTCATCTTGACTTAGTGCACCGTCCGAATAATATTTTCGATAGCGACCAATTAAAGTAGCTGTATTTGGATCCCACGGATTGCGTTCGAAAACACTAAAACGATTGTAGCCTGTGTTAGAAGCAAAAGTCATCGGACTCAAGGTGTACCAATGAATTCCACCGGTTTTGATTCCGAAAGTTCCATATTTTGTGGAGTGTGTTCCTGTTAAATTTACGCCGAGATTTAATCCTTTTGAATAATCTGTTGTGCTTCCAGTTAGTGGTGTCCAAAGGAATAAATCGGTTGAGAATGAAGTGTTTTTTGTTGGACGACCACCAATGTTTAGCATCAGTTGTGGAATATTACTATCGTCACCAAGAAAAACGCGTTTTTTGATTGCACCAAATTCCGCGTATTGATTTTCCATTGCTGTATAACATCCCAAAAAACGATAATAACCCGAAACGGAAATGTTATCCATTACTGTTTGTAATTTCTTTGGGAAAAGACCGACAGTTTTCGTTTGAAATGTAGCAGAATCTACTAACATTTGCGCGTGAAAGTTAATTGCAAATAAACTGCAAAAACCTAGCGTTAGTAAGATTAATTTATTCTTCATCAAACGATTTTAAAGTTTGTTTTTTAAGATTGACTGTGCTTTTTTGCGCATCAGGATCGTTTTCAACGTAGAAAGGAAAATTGGCATAAGCTACTTTATTTCCGTCAGTTACAGAAACAAACAAGCGGTATCGGCCTTCATTTGTCGGTGTTTTCAAAACGATTGTAGCACCATCACCTTTTACTTTTCCTGGAATGGCAACAGGTTTATTCTCCGCATCACCTCCCGATTTTAAATCAGTGCTTTCTGGGTATAAATCCCAGGTATAAACAAGTTTATCTTGATTCAAATCAGAAGCAACTAAGTCCACTTTAATTTTTTCTTTCGCTTTAAAAATAGCACTGAATGAAACTGTTTTAATTTCAACCGCTTCTTTTGCTTCGGCAGTTTGGTAACTCAATTTCTCAATTTTCGGTGAACGATTTTCAGGATATTTTCCCGACCAACAAAATTGTAATTCGTCAACAGCTTCAGTTTGAACGCCATTTTCAGAGAATAAACCGTACCAAGTGCTTGTATATTCTTGCTTTTGTCCCCAAAGAAATGCGAATGAACCAATACATTGTTTGCGTTGATCTGCAATACAGCGTTGGTAACGACTCAAATAAACAGCAGCTTTTTCAGTACTCGTTTGTTCAACAGATGAACCCCATTTCGTTTTCGGAGATTCCCAGTGTCCGTTTGGTCCCCATTCAGTGATCATATACGAACCTTCAAATTTTCCTTTTTCAAGAACTGATTTCACGTTTTCAATATCACCGTATGTATTGATTCCATAGATGTCAACCTCAGTTAATTGAGTCATTACGAAGTTTAACTTTTCGGCATTTGTTCCAGCTGTAACGGTTGAAGTTGGGTGATTTTTATCTTCTTCGTGAATCATTTTTGCAATGTCATTCACAGCAGCCCAAACCTTAGTGTTGGAATATTCCAGTTCGTATTCGTTTCCAACGCCCCACATCAATAAAGCAGGATGATTTTTGTACTTGCGAATGGCAACTCGAAAACCTTCTAATTGATTTTTGATTTTATCTGCATCGTTGTAATCGAAACCGTGGCGTTCGTGTTGTACCCACAAACCCAACATTACTTTCAATCCTAATTTATGTGCTTTGTCAAGAATTTCTTGTGCATTTTCCAAACCCCACGTACGAATCGTGTTTCCACCTGCGGCTTTTAGTTCTTCCATTTTAACCGTTCCTCCGCCACCTTTAATGTAATAAGGTGTACCATCAACAAGTAATTCCCATTGATTATTTTGCTTTTCAATTTTCACAATACTTGTTTGCGAAAAGAAAGCAAAAGTAAAAAACACAAAAAGGCTTGAAATAGTAGTTTTAAGCAAGGTTTTAGTTTTTGTAATTTGTACAATATTATGCAAATTTATTACATTTTGCAACTTTTTTTTGTAATGTGAAAAATTGCACTAAAATTGACTTTTAACACTTTGGGATAAAATATGTTT
Organism: Crocinitomicaceae bacterium; assembly: GCA_044372955.1. GTDB lineage: Bacteria > Bacteroidota > Bacteroidia > Flavobacteriales_D > Crocinitomicaceae > UBA952. Next base: position 6,003 of record JBILQY010000036.1, read on the forward strand.
GGTTTCGACTAACATTCTTAAGTTTAATTTCTTGCAGTTTCTAACGCAATAGATTCACAAAACCTTCTGCTAACTTCCATTCATAAGGAGAATCACAGCCTTTGTATTTGAAAGTATAAATATACGTGTCGTCTTGGCAAGGTTTTCCCCGATACGTTCCATCCCAGCCATAATTTAAGTCTTCAGAAAAGAATATACGCTCTCCCCATTTATTGTAGATAGTAAATTCAATAGCTTCTATATCAAAGGCAGTAACAGCTTTGAAAATGTCATTTACATTGTCATCGTCTGGAACAAAGGTATTTGGAATGTAAAACACGAAAGGTTCTACAAAAACAGTTCTTCGTGTGCTATCTCGACAACCAAATTGATTTTCAACTACTTGCATTGGATAGTCGGAGCCAGTTGTTGTGTAATTGTGAAAAAAACTAGGATTCGTCGAAATAAATTGATTGCGGTCAAAGAAGTAAAAATAGGAATTGGCACCAATTGATTGATCGATAAATTGAACGCTTGGGTTACAAATGTCTATTTCATTGGGAGTAACCATAAATCCGGCTGTTGGTTTTGGATGAACAGTCACTAAATCTTGTTTCATCAAATACAAGGTGTCCACACAACCCGCCAAAGTTGTCATCGAAAGGCTGACACTGTAATTTCCAACACTTGTATAACTGTGATTGGGATTAAATGCTGTTGAAGTATTGCCATCCCCAAAATCCCAAAAATAGCTAGCTAGTGCATCGGTTTGACTTAGGTTTACAAATTGGGCATTGGAAGGTGCACATTGAAGTGTATTAACAAAAAGGAAATCGATTTGTGGAACTCCGTAAACGAAAACTGTTGAAGCAACAGAAAGGGTACAAACATCAAAAACACCAGTTAAAGTTACAGGCTGTAAACCAGGTACAGCGTATTGAACACCAAAAACATCTAATAGATTGGAAGTTGAAGGAGTAGCATTTGAACCAAAATTCCAAGAATAAACTGTTGAAGCTGGACCAGAAACGGTGGCATCAAAATCATACCCCCCAGCTGAAATACACAAAGAATCGCTGTGAACAAAAGACATTACCAATGGTTCAAAAATCTGAATTTGCGTGGAAGAAGTATCACTGCATCCTGGCGAGGAGCTTGCTATAAGTTTGACAATATAATTTCCAGGGTTGGAATAGGTATAGCTTGGTTCAAAATCAGAACTTATATCTTGTCCCGATTCTTGCACACCAAAATCCCACGCGTAATTGTAAGCATTGATAGAATTATTTTCAAACTGCACGGTGTAACCTAAACACTGCACATTTGTTGGAACGCCAATTGCACTGATTGGTAAATCAAAAATATAAATTGAATCAGTGAAACTTGTCACGCAATCACCATCATCACCATTTAAAGTAACTACATGAAATCCGGACTGAGAATAAGTTACGTCAGGAACTGTTAAGTTTGTGGAAGTTTGAACGGAGGCATCGGAATCAAATACCCATGAAAAATTTGCAGCAGGATTACTTGTTTGCGCAATAAAATCAAAGGAATTACCCAGAAGACATAAAGAATCTTGTGAAGTCCAACTCAGTGAAAATGGATTATTGACAGTTACAGTCATATAGGCAGTATCAGTGCAAGCCCAACCTTGATTAACAATCAATCGTGCTGTATAAGTTCCAGGGGCAGGATAGGTAAACGATGGTTCAAAAACAGTGCTTACATCTGTTGTTTGACTTGGTACTCCAAAGTCCCAATTATAGTTGGAGCCTCCATAGGAATTATTTACGAAATCGACTGTAAGACCTTGACAATAAGAAACAAAAGTGGGCAGTTGTTCTTGAGTGGGTAGAATCGCTTGCATTACGATATTACAATCAAAAACTCGAAATAGAAAATCACGAACAGTTTCACCTACTAAAACGCCATTTCTGTATTCTTGTACACGAATTCCGACCACAAAAAGCCCTAGCATGTTCGGATTTACCGTCAATACACCAGTTGATGGATTGATAACTGTCGATGAATTTGGTCCCAGTGGTTGGGTAGCATTAAATGGTCCAGCCCACTGAACTGGAAAATAAGGTGGAGCAGGTGTTTGTGCTGGTAGCGGGGAAGCCGAACTAGCGCCTGAATTTGGAGTCACTAACGAATAAACCAATTGGTCATTGTCGGGATCAGTTGCAATGTGATTGAAAACCAATTGATCGTTGTTGCACAATAAGATTGGTGGATAATTGGTAAAACGTGGACTACCGTTGTTTGAAAAACCAGTCTCTGAACCAGGAACATGTGTTGTCAAAGTCAAACCAGTATCATCCGGATTTAAAAGGTTAGTGATATCAGGTCCACGACAGCAGCGTTGATACGAAACATCATATCCTCCAGGAGTTGGGGGTAAGGTAACAACCGTTGTATAAATTGCACGTTGCACACAGATATTACCCGGAGGTGTCGCACATGGATTATTGAAAACTACTGGCAAAACAACGCTTCCAGGAAAAGGCACATCAATGTTTTGAAACAATTGGCCGTTGGAGCGATAGATAGCAAGCGCTAAAGGATTGTCAAAATCCGCACCACTAGAGTTGCAATCGCGGTAAAGTGTAATGAAAAAACGGTATTGATTATTGCCTAGATAATCGTAATAAATATCACCTCCAATGATATGCGAAGCCTTCGATTGAAAACTTAAAAGCATAAATAAAAAGTAATAAAAATATTTCATGGTAGGTTGAAGACGTAAAGATAGTTCAAATGTTACGCAATGCCGCTTTCAGCATAATTCAAAAATAGAGGTATTATATTGAAAACCTGTTTCTTTAACAATTTTTGAGCCATCTACAATTTTCCCTTTTCCTTCTGCTAAAAAATAAAGTTGAACTCCAAATTTGAGTTTCGCAATTTCACCGTAATAGTCCATTCTTGTTGGATGTTGAGGTGCGCAAACATTAAAAAACGTATTCATTAGTTTGGATTCAATAACTATTAGAAAAGCTTGAATCACATCTTTCAGTTGAATCAAATTAACAGGAGCTAAACCATTTGGAATGTCTGATTTTGTTAAGAAATACTTCACTGGATGGCGATTTACCCCAATCAAACCAGCTAATCGCAATATAGTCAATCGTTCTTTAAAATTTTCTTGAAGAGCTACTTCTGCTTTTCGAACAGCGTGATTTTCATCGCACGTTGCATTTTCATTTATTGTTTCAGAAGTTTCCAAATAAACACCTGTTGAGCTTGCAAATACGAGGTGCGTTTCGGTTGGAAATAAACTAGCTATTTCGACTAAACTTTTTGCATAATCTCGGAATCCAGTTGGTGGAATGGAAAAGATTAGAACAGCTGTGTTTGCAATGACAGCTGAATCAAGTTGAAGCGAAACACCCTTTTCTTCAAATTGAATAGAAAATCCGTTGATTCCATGTTGAGCTAAATCGGAAATTTTTTCAAGATTTCTTGTGCCTCCATAAACAGTAAATCCATTAGTTGAAATTGCATGTCCTAAAGGTTGACCCAACCACCCACAGCCAATAATTACGCAGTTTTTTTTCATCTCTAAATTCAAACGGATAAAACAGAAAAGGGTTTTGCGGCAAGCGCTTTATTTTTTCAAGTTATCAAAACAAATAGGCATAAACTTTATTTTTGGACAAATCTTTCAATCAAAATTCTCAATTTTACATTTTACATTTTACATTTTACATTTTCAATTTAAAGGTATGGCTCTAATAAAAGAATGCAACGGAAAAGCTCCTCAATTTGGGGAAGATTGTTGGTTGGCAGAAAATTCAACGATTGTAGGTGATGTGGTTATGGGCGATCAGTGTTCCGTTTGGTTCAATGCAGTCGTTCGTGGTGATGTAAATTCCATCCGAATGGGAAATAAAGTGAATATTCAAGACGGCGCTGTTTTACATTGCACGTACCAAAAAACAAAAGTAAATCTTGGAAATAATGTATCAATTGGACATAATGCACTCGTACACGGCTGGGAGCAATTGTAATGGATAACTGCTACATCGAAGCAAATTGTATTATAGCTGCAGGTGCTGTTCTTTTAGAAGGAACACGCGTAGAAGCGTGGAGCATTTACGCAGGCATTCCAGCAAAAAAAGTAAAAACCCTTTCACCAGAATTGTTTGAAGGCGAAGTGCAACGCATTGCCAATAATTATGTGATGTACTCGGGTTGGTTTAAGGACGAAAAATAGACTACAACCCTTTTATATAACTATCATACATATCGTTGAAAACCATTCCGTTTTCAGTGCGTTTTTTGGAAAGTTGTTTCAATTCAACAAGTGCCCACAGAATAAATTCTTTCAAAAAGTTGATATCTTCTTTTGCGACTTTTGGTTGATACACTTTAATCAAATCGTCTAATGGTTCAATTAAATCCAAGGTCGAATTGTAAATAGAATTTGTTGCTTCGTCAGAAAGTTCAAAATTGCTTGCTTGGAAAAACCATTCTAAAACGCCGTCGTAAGTTGTTTTTTGGTCTTGTTTTTTAAGCTTTTCAATTTTAGGGAAATACTTTAAAAACAAGGTTTTTGTCGCTTCACTAATCAATTGATTGGCAACATAGTAACTTCCCTCTTGTTCTCCTTCGTAAACGAGCTCAACTTTCCCAGTAATAGACGGAATCATTCCCAATAAATCACTAAAACGCACAGAAGTTGTGGTTTCTCCATTTAAAAGTGCACGTCTTTCAGCAGTACTAATTAGATTTTCATACGCCGTGATACTCATACGCGCACTTACTCCACTTTTATGATCTACAAACTCACTGATTCTCGCTTCAAACGCAATTTGTTCTAAGACATCTTTTGCCAATTCAGGAACATAAACAGAGATTACGCGCGTTTCCAATTTTTCAGCTTCTTGTGTTGTAATGCGTTTTGCCGTTTCTAAATCAAATGCGTAATGTGTCAAAATTTGTGAACCAATTCTATCTTTCAACGGTGTGACGATGCTTCCTCTGTTGGTGTAATCTTCTGGATTTGCGGTAAAGACAAATTGTAAATCAAGAGGCATTCGTAACTTAAAACCACGAATTTGAATATCGCCTTCTTCTAAGATGTTGAAAAGCGCAACTTGAATTCTAGCTTGTAAATCGGGTAATTCATTAATGACGAAAAGACAACGATTGGCACGAGGTATCATCCCAAAATGCAACACACGATCGTCAGCGTAACTTAGTTTCATATTTGCTGCTTTGATGGGATCAATATCGCCAATTAAATCAGCAACAGTAACGTCAGGTGTTGCTAATTTTTCAAAGAAACGATCGGAGCGATGCAGCCATTCAATTGGAGTTTCGTCGCCTTTTTCAGCAATTAAATCTTTAGCAAATCTACTGATTGGTTTTAATGGATCGTCGTTGATTTCACTTCCTGCAACAACTGGAATATATTCGTCTAATAACTGAATCATCAAGCGTGCGATTCTCGTTTTACCTTGACCACGTAAACCTAATAAATTGATATTGTGTTTTGATAAAATCGCGCGTTCTAATTGTGGAATAACGGTTTGTTCGTAGCCGTGCATTCCTTCAAATGTCTTTTTTCCAGCTTGCAGTGAAGCAATCAAATTGTCTCTTAATTCCGATTTAATATCTTTAGATTGGTAAGCGCTTTTCTTCAACTCACCTAGTGTTTTTATTGTTGTGTTCATAATTCTAATTAACTCGTTTTTTTCTATTGCTTTCGTAATCGTGAAAAATCATTTCGCCCAAGCCTTTTAATCCTGTGAAAAATGCTTTTCCTTTGTTTGATTTTGTAAATTCTTCGATAAATGACTGAAGATATGGGTCTTGAGCAATCATAAAGGTGGTAATTGGAATATGTAGTTTTCGCGCTTGAGCTGCCATTGTGTAGCATTTCTCAACGATAAACTGATCTAATCCATTGCTGTTTTTATAATATTGACCGTCGGGCATACGCAAACAACTTGGTTTTCCGTCCGTTATCATAAAAATTTGCTTGTTGGTATTTCTTTTTCTGCGCAAAATATCCATTGCCAATTCCAAACCAGCTACTGTGTTCGTATGATAGGGACCAGCTTGTAAATAAGGCAACTCTTTGATTTTTATTGGCCAAGCGTCATTTCCAAAAACAATTACGTCGAGTGTGTCTTTTGGATAACGAGTTGTAATTAACTCCGCCAAAGCCATCGCTACTTTTTTCGCTGGTGTAATTCGATCTTCACCGTACAAAATCATACTGTGACTGATGTCAATCATCAAAACGGTGCTCATTTGCGATTTGTGGTGCGTATCTTCGATAATCAAATCTTGCTCGGTCAGTTTAAATTCGTCTTGCCC
>JBILQY010000364.1:0-3266 GCA_044372955.1 Crocinitomicaceae bacterium
TGATGGAAATGCGTTCAATACTGTCGCCAAATTGGTAATTTCTAAATTCTCCCGTTGATTCATCGCCTTGCCCACTTTTCTTCGATTTGTGATTTCCAGCTCCACTTTTTTTGATTTTGCCAAAAATCTGTTCCATTGCATTTTTTCGAATGGCACGTTCAGTTTTGGCTGTGATTTGTAAAGCTCCTTTTCCGTCAGGTTTGATTTCTTCGCGGAGGTAGCCTTTCTTTTTTAAGTCTTCGATAAAATCCTCCATTGTGTATTCCTCATTCGTGAGTTTGTACTCATCGTCTAGGATTTTAAACCAATCTAAAGCTTCATCCACATCACCTGAAGTGTGCGTAATCAACTCACTAAAAATGTCAAAAAGTCGCTCAAAATTCGATTGTTCGGGTGCTTGGTAGGGAGTAAAAACAAATCCGGAGCGTGGCATAGATTTCATTATTATTGAACAAGCAAGGTGGCTAAAAGTTCTAAAATAGGAAACCACTTGGCAGAAATTAACTTTATGTTGTAACAATAAGGTTTAGTAAGCTAAGATTTATTTAAATGATAATTCACTCTTTTAAAAGATTCCTCGCTAAGCTACCAATGACAACTTTTTTAGTGTTGAATCCGCCTCGGCGTATAGTTCCTGATTTTCAAAGGATTCCTCACTCCGTTCGGAAGGACCCTTTCATTAGAGAGGGTTGCGAAAATGCGAAGCATTTTCGCCCAGTTTCCCCTACCAATGGTCATTCCGACTGGAAGGAGGAATCTTTTTTGGTTGTCATTTCAATTTGTGCTATTTAAAAAAGTTACCTCTTGAAATGACCTTTGAATGACTTGAGGAATCCTTCTTAGCTGTTATTTCAATTTAATCGGTTGTAAAAAAGTTTCTTTTCGTAATCACTTTTGAGTCGAAGAAGGAATCTTTTTTGTGTCTTTTAAAATTCTGAGTTCGATAGCACAAATTGCTTTTAATTCAATAAATTTGACTTCAAAATCCCCTTCTATGAAAGTTATTTTTCTTCTGTTGTTTAGTTCTGTAATTAGTTTAACTTCCTTTGCAATAGACTTAACAATCACACTTACTTCCATTCCAAGCAATACGCCCGTAAGTGATCAAATTTATATCTGCGGAAGTTTTAACAATTGGGCTGTTGGTAGTGCAAATTCAATACTGCAAATTCAAACGAATGGCACACGAAAAATTACTTTGACAAACGTTTCGGGAACAATTGAATTCAAATTTAACCGTGGAAATTGGGACACACCAGAAGGCTCGGCACAAGGCGGATTTGTTCCCAATCGCACTTACAATACGGCAAATGGTTCATCCTTAAATTTGACAATTGCTGGCTGGGAAGATTTACCTGTAAGTGGAACTAGCACTGCGATTGGAAATGTTCAAATTCTTTCCACTAATTTCAATATGCCACAATTGAACCGAAACAGAAAGATTTGGTTGTATTTACCTTCGGATTACAACACGGCAACGACAAAGAATTATCCAGTGATTTATATGCACGATGCGCAGAATTTATTTGATCAAAACACTTCTTTTTCAGGAGAATGGCAAGTGGATGAAACGTTGGCTGCGTTGCAAAGTCAAGGGAATTATGGAGCAATTGTGGTGGGAATCGACAATGGTGGTTCGGAGCGCATAAACGAGTACTCACCTTGGGTAAATACACAGTATGGCGGTGGACAAGGAGATGAATACATTGATTTTATAAAAAACACCTTGAAACCTTACATTGATGCTAATTTTCGAACGAAAACAGATGCTCAAAACACAGCATTATTTGGAAGTTCTATGGGCGGTTTGATTTCACTTTATGGAGTTGCAACGTATCCTTCAACGTTTGGAAAAGCTGGAATTTTTTCACCTTCCATTTGGTTTGCTAGAACAGATGTGATGAATTATATCAACGGAAAAAATTTCACAAGTACGCCGTTACGTCTCTATTTCTTAGGTGGAACAACAGAATCTACGACACTCGTTTCTGATATGCAAGCTGCGAGAAATGCATTTATTTCAAAAGGTGTTGTTGCGCAAGAAGCAAAGTTATTGACCCACACAGATGGCGCTCACAGCGAATGGTACTGGAGAAGAGAATTTGGTGCTGCTTACACTTTTTTATTTCCTCCCTCAACAGTTGCGATTTCTGAATTGACTGAAGATAACGTTCGCATTTATCCTAACCCTTCAAAAGATAGTTTTCAGGTGGAAAGTTTAAGTTGTCTGAATTGCGCTTTTAACTTAAAAAGCTCAGATGGAAAGCTTGTAATGGAAGGTAAATTAGAAAATGGAAAAACGATAATCGATTCAAAAATCTTCAAAAGAGGCGTTTATTTCCTTGAAATGGAAGGACAAAAATCAGCAACTAAATTGGTGGTAGAGTAGGGGTTTTGATTAATCACTCGCAAGTGCCGTTAAAAATAGCTTCCGAAAAAGATTCTTCGATAGAATTTGTAATATAGGATCGTTGTAGTTCACCTGTTGCAGAAACGGTAAGTGCTTGAGCTGGAAATTGATGATTACTTGTAGAACCTAAAAACTCAAAAACAACATCATTTTTCATAAAATTCTTAAATTTTGAAAGGGAAATAGCATTGTTGTCAAAACTGTAAACTAGGTATTCGTTGGTGTGATTTTTTGCATTAAAGCGTACACAATTACCTAAGTTTTCAAAGTCTTTCTTACTTCCTGTTGACTTGAAGTTTATGCTACCTGTTGTTTCTTTTTGAATACTATCTGCAGAAATAGAAAAACAATTTTCAGCCCCATTATTGCTCGTAACAACAGTCATTTTGTTGGTTTGTGAGTTCATAATCAAACGCGTTTCAATCGTTTCATTTTGAGCACCTTTGAAAATAAGTTGCATACAGGCTAAATCTCCTTTGAAATACCAATTACACACAGATTCACTACCGTTTTCCCATAAACTTCCATAAATAGCAACTTTAGATTGAGCAAAAAATAGGCTCGGAGCGAAAAGTAGTAAAGCAAAAATTAGTTGTCGTCTTTTAGTCATTGATTAATCCTTTTAAATTGTTTAATTGATAAGTTCCATTTGGAATTCCAATTAATGGGAAATTGTTCTTTTTTAATGCAAAACCTGCGGCTCCACCCGCTGGGAAATTGGTTATCGCTGGCGTTGGAATATTGATTGTCCCAATGATTGGAACCGTTGCAGCTATATTAACTACTAAATTTCCTGAGGTTCCTGGTAGTCCATAATTTCCACCATCGCCACCTTGCACATCGGGATTTATGGTAA
>JBILQY010000260.1:0-4210 GCA_044372955.1 Crocinitomicaceae bacterium
TAACAAATAAAATCAACGCTAATCCCCAAAGTGGAAAATGAATTAAAGCAAGATTTTCTTCTAAACGATCCGTAATGGCAATACAAGCAAAAGAGAAGAGTAACATTCCAATTGAAAGTCGTACAGAAAGTTTTATGTAATAAAGAATTACAAGAATCAACGCTACTAAAGCTAAATTTAAATGGTAGGTTGTTGTTGGAATTTCTACTCCTAATTTAACAGACCAAAACAATGCAACAATTGTCCAGAAAATAACAGGAACACAAATCCAATGGATTAACTTGTTAGTTGCATTTTGGTGGCTTTCACCGTATTCTGAAAGTAATTTATCGATTGCGCGCATCTTAATTGGTTTGAAATTTTGAAACTAATTTACAGCTTTTTTGGACATATTGAAAAAATCACTTGATGCAGTTGAAAATTGGCACCTCTCGCATTGTCCAAGAGTAGGAGGGAGGAATCTATGATTGAGTATCAAATCTATACATTTAAGGAAGAAATGTAGATAAAGGTTTTATCTCACAACAATCAAGTTCGCAAAACATGAGCATTATACACAGCATTCATATTTCTTACTATTTTTGTCTAAAACCCATCTGTGGAAGATTCATTCGATTATAGAGAAGAAGCGCAAAGTGCAGGCGAACAAGACTACGACAAAGTCTTACGTCCGAAGTATTTATCAGATTTCTCTGGTCAAGACCCTGTTGTTCAAAACCTTCATGTATTCGTGCAAGCAGCTAAATTGCGAAACGAACCACTCGACCACGTGCTTTTACACGGCCCTCCAGGATTAGGAAAAACGACGCTTGCCAACATTATTGCGAATGAATTAGGTGTTGGATTTAAAGTAACAAGTGGACCTGTTTTGGATAAACCCGGCGATTTAGCAGGATTATTGACAAATTTAGGTGAAGGCGATGTCCTTTTTATTGATGAAATTCACCGCTTAAGTCCTGTTGTGGAGGAGTATTTGTATTCTGCAATGGAAGATTATGTCATTGATATTTTGATTGATACAGGTCCCAACGCAAGAAGCATCCAAATCAATTTGAATCCGTTTACATTAATTGGAGCTACAACACGTTCTGGTTTATTGACAGCGCCTTTACGTGCTCGTTTTGGAATTAATTCGCGCTTAGAATATTACGACATTAAAACCTTGACACTGATTGTTGAACGCTCTGCAAGCTTGTTAAATATTGGTATCGACGAGGATGCAGCTTACAAAATTGCAAGCAGAAGCCGAGGAACACCAAGAATTGCCAATGCACTTTTACGTCGTGTTCGTGATTTTGCTCAAATCAAAGGAACTGGAAGAATCGACGATGCCATTACAGAAATTGCTTTAAATGCTTTAAACGTTGACGCCAACGGTTTGGACGAAATGGACATTCGCATCTTAAAGGTTATCATTGATAAATTTGCTGGTGGACCCGTTGGTTTGACCACAATCGCAACAGCAATCGGTGAAAATGCAGGAACTTTGGAAGAAGTTTACGAGCCCTTTTTAATTCAAGAAGGATTTTTAATGCGAACGCCCCGAGGTCGAAAAGCAACCGAAAAAGCTTTCAAACATTTAGGGAAAGATTTTGGCTGGGTTCAAGGTGGTTTGTTCTAATAATGAATAAATCAGCATACAAATCCTTGATTCAGCAAAAAGCGAAAGACCTCGGTTTTTTCTTTTGTGGCTTTTCGAAAGCTAATTTTTTAGAAGAAGAAGCGCCAAAACTCGAAGCTTGGTTAACTAAAAATTACCACGGAAAAATGAGTTATATGGCGAATCATTTTGATAAACGCCTCGATCCAAGATTGTTAGTTGATAGCGCAAAAACAGTTATTTCTTTGTTACTCAATTATTTTCCGGAAGAAACGCAACAAGACGATGACGCACCCAAAATTTCCAAATATGCCTACGGTGAAGATTATCATTTCGTTATTAAAGACAAACTCAAAGAATTATTAGCATTCATTCAAACTGAAATTGGTGAAGTTGGCGGTCGCGTTTTTGTAGATTCAGCGCCCGTAATGGATAAAGTTTGGGCTAAAAAAGCAGGTATAGGCTGGTTAGGAAAAAACAGCAATTTGATTCATCCCAAACATGGAAGTTTTTTCTTCATAGCAGAATTAATCATCGATTTAGAATTAGAGCCCGATGGACCGATAAAAGATTATTGCGGAACGTGTACCAAATGCATTGACGCTTGTCCAACGGAAGCGATTGTGCAACCATATCTTGTTGATGGTTCAAAGTGTATTTCGTATTTAACAATCGAACTCAAAGACGAATTGTTACCTTCTGAATTCAAAGGAAAAATGGACAATTGGATGTTTGGTTGCGATGTTTGTCAAGACGTTTGCCCGTGGAATCGTTTCTCAAAAGCACATGAAGAAAATCGCTTTACACCAACATTATCGTTGTTAGATTTGACAAAAAATGATTGGCAAGATTTACAAAAAGAAACATTTGATTCACTCTTCAAAAACAGCGCTGTTAAACGCACCAAGTTTGAAGGATTGAAGAGGAATATACAGTTTTTGAAAAAGTAAAAAGTTAAGTCCTGATAGCTAACTAGATTAGGGTTGAAAGTGGAAAACTGAAAGTGAAAAACGAGGTTTGAGTTTTCGAAGTTAGAGGTCTGAACCAACAATAAACAATTACCTTTCTGATTTGTCCTAAGTTAAGAAAAAAGGATTGTGGATATTTAAAATCATTCTAAGAAAAGATGCATACAATCTTGTTAAATTTGTAGATGATGACTATTCAAGATTTAATACAGACAAGCTATTCAGGTGAACTAGACCAAACAATCACTTATGTCAATTTAACAATTCAAGCAATTGGTGTTTTGGTCGGCGGAATTGTTATTTGGAGAGCAAGTATCGCTTTTCAGCGCAGAAAAATGCAAGAACGAAGAAGAAATCCATTCTTTGAAACAACTTATTCAAAACATTGGAGAAAATAAATAGTATGGAAAACAACAAACAAGCGATTATCATTGGTGCTGGATTAGTTGGCTCATTATGGGCAGTTTACTTATCAAAAGCAGGATATAAAGTAACAATTTACGAGAGAAGACCAGATATTCGAAAAGCAGAGATTTCTGCTGGAAAATCTATCAATTTAGCGCTTTCTGTTCGTGGTTGGACGGCTTTAGATGCTGTGGGTGTTGGTGATGAAATCCGTAAAATCGCTATTCCTATGTCAGGTCGAGTAATGCATGATTTAGAAGGAAATCTAACGTATCAACCTTATGGGAAAGAAGGGCAAGCGATTTATTCTGTTTCGCGTGGAAAAGTGAATGCCACCATGATGGACATCGCTGAAAATCACGGAAAAGCAACGATTCACTACAACCACGATTGTTTAAAAACCGACCTAAAAAAGGGTATTGCATCCATTAAAAATTTTTGCTGCTGATGGTGCATTTTCAGCTGTTCGTTACAATTCGATGCAGAAGTTAAATCGTTTCAATTACAGTCAAAATTACATTGCAGACGGATACCGTGAGATTTTATTGCCAGCCAATGCAGATGGAAGTTATAGATTAGATAAAAATGCTTTGCACATTTGGCCGCGTGGTCGCTTTATGATGATTGCATTGGCAAATGAAGATGGATCGTTTACGTGTACGTTGTTCATGCCACACGAAGGAGATAAATTTGCCTTTGATAAATTAACGTCAAAAGAAGCTGTAAACGATTTCTTCCAAACTGTTTTTCCTGATTTTTACGACATGATGCCAAACATTGCTGATGCATGGGAAGATCATCCGTTGTCGAACTTGGCAATTATTCGTTGTTATCCTTGGGCGCACGGAAAAGTAGCTTTGATGGGAGATGCAGCACATGCAACCGTTCCATTTTATGGTCAAGGAATGAATGCAGGTTTTGAAGATTGTACGGTTATGAATCGTTTGATGCAAAAACACAACGAAAACTGGGAGGCTGTTTTTGAAGAATACAGTATCGAACGCAAACCTGACGGCGATGCATTACAAGATTTATCATTGGATAATTACTATGTCATGCGCGATTTTGTGGCCGATCCAGACTTCTTACTAAGAAAGAAAATTGAAGCAAAATTCAGCGAATTGTATCCAAACAAATGGTTGCCGTTGTATTCACAAGTAACTTTCAGTAATATTCGATACAGCGTAGCTTACAACCAAGGAAAAAAACAAAGCGAAATTATGGATCAAGTGATGGC